>JAFNGF010000401.1 GCA_017885385.1 Planctomycetota bacterium | reverse complement strand
AAGAAAGACCCCACGTGAAACGTGGGGCTAAATATCTCTCGACTGCGCTCGAGACAGGTTTAGCCCCACCTTTTACACAAGGATTGGCGGCAAATATAAAACTGCATCATAACGTAGGTGCGCTGCCCGCCGAGCTCGGCTTCGAGCTGATCGAGCCTTTGCGGGACCTGTTCAAGGACGAGGTGCGGCTCGTCGGCGAATACCTGGGGCTGCCGGAGGACATCGTCTGGCGGCATCCCTTCCCCGGCCCCGGCCTGGCGGTGCGAATAATCGGCGAGGTGACGCCGGCGAGGCTGGAAATCCTGCGAGCCGCAGACGAGATTGTAATAGACGAAATTAAATCGGCGGGACTCTATAGAAAAGTATCACAGGCTTTGGCCGTGCTGCTGTCCATCTCCACGGTCGGCGTGATGGGCGATGAAAGAAGCTACGAAAACGTTATTGCTATTCGGGCGGTTGAAACTTCCGATTTTATGACCGCCGACTTTTCACGGATCCCTTTTGAGGTGCTCGGCATAATATCGAGCAGAATCATCAACGAGGTTCGAGGCGTCAACCGGGTTGTATATGATATCTCCAGTAAGCCGCCCGCAACGATTGAGTGGGAATAAGCCCTCGTAAAACGCGGGGCTGTTTAGCCGTCGCCGGCACGGCGACGGACCCCGCAATAAATTGCGGGGCTAAATATTATTTATTCACCAATGACTAACAGCCGAGCATTGAATCGAAGCAAGGGTCCTTAATGGGTAAACGCGAGTGCAATGGATTGTGGCTAAGGGTTATTTTGGGAGGCATGATTTTAGCTAACGGCCTGGCCGCTCGAGCAAACGAGCCATCGCAAGAAAGTTACTTCCTCAACTCTGCAAAGGCCGATTTAGCCGACTGGCCGGACAGAATCCTCGAAGATTCGGGCGACACTTTTTTCAGAGCAGATAACATTTGCGCACTGCTGCTGGCGGGCGGTGCAAGTATCGCCATGCATCAAAACGCCGATAAAGAGATAGCCGAGCACCTCGACAAGGACGCAACCTTTCACGGCTTTGCCGACGAAAGTCTTAACGTGCTTGGGTTTCCCGGCACACACTTTGCCGCCACGAGTCTATGGTATGCTCTGGCCGCAGAACGGCAGGATAAATTTAACAAAGAGCGAGCCTGGACGATGATGACAGCCCTTGCCGTTACCGGGCTTGTCAGCACGGGACTCAAGGCCGTCAGAGACAATGAAACTCCCAACGACAGAAGCTGGGCCTGGCCCAGCGGGCATACTTCAAGCTCTTTCACCGTGGCCTCCGTCCTGGATGAGTTTTATGGGCCAAAAGTGGGTATTCCCGCGTATGTATTAGCGTCTGTCGTGGCCTATCGGATGATGGACACCGGCGACCACTGGGCAAGTGACGTGGTCTTTGGGGCGACTTTAGGCTGGGTTGTCGGCCATACTATCGCAGGCAAACATAAGAATCTCGAATTCGCCGGCTTCAAGGTGTTACCGTATGCAGGAACCGCAGAAGCCACGGTAATCGGCATCGGTTTGATAAAGGAATTCTAAATCCGCCAGACCCCTGCTTTCGCAGGGGCAAGCTTGCCCCCGCGCAGGCGGGGGTCAGGCGGATAAAAATGCTAAAACGTCCCGCCTTTGGCGGGTTCGGAGGTCCGGAATGCTCGCCACATATCAAAGCTCGAAACTGAAAATTTGCAATCCCAAATCAACTGCCCGTATCCTCTTGGCCCTATTAGCTGTCACGGGCGTTGTCCAGGCCCGCCAAGGGCAGCCAAGCTCCAACGAGAACTCCGCTTTGGGCATCAATCTGGGCGGCGTCACGTACTACTCGACAGAAATCGTATTTGTCGATCTTTTTAAGCATTCCCAAACGTGGAAAAGCCAGGCGCCGGGCAAAAGTTACGGCCAGGGCGGGCCGCTCGATCTGACCGAGGACGGCTGGGTCCGGTCACTGGCCCAGGGCGGGCAGTTCGCCGACTCGATAGTCCTCAGCCAAATCAACGACCGCTATATCGCCGGCGAATATACGTGTCTCTACGATGGCGACGGCGAAATAAACTTCGCCCACGGTATCTCGGTCCTGCGGCAGCAGCCCGGCCGGATAAAAATTCAAGTAAAGCCCGATCAGAACCTGCTGTCGCTGCGAATTGTTAGGACCAACCCAGACAATCCTATCCGCAACATCCGGCTGATTCTGCCCGGTTTCGAGGATACCTATGACAAGCAACCATTCCATCCTGAGTTTCTTGCCCGATGGGCCAAATTCAAGGTCATTCGCTTTATGGACTGGCAGCGGACGAACGGCTCCAAGCAGGTCAGCTGGTCCGATAGGCCGACGCCGAACTTGCAGACCCAGGGAATAGATAGCGGCGTGGCGCCGGAGTATATGATTGAACTGGCAAACACTCTGAACGCCGATCCCTGGTTCTGCATGCCGCACTTAGCCACGGATGATTACATCCGCAACTTTGCGCAGATGGTCAAAAAGCAGCTAAAGCCGAGCCTGAAAGTCTACATTGAGTACTCCAACGAGTGCTGGAACAGCATATTCGGCCAGGCACGATACTGCAGAGATAAGGGCAAAGAGCTTGCCCTGAGTGACAACGACTATCAGGCGCAGCTGCGCTATTACAGCAGGCGTGCAGTACAGATTTTCAAAATCTGGGAAGAAGTCTTTGGCGGCAAAGACCGGCTCGTGCGCGTATTAGCTGCGCAAAGTGCCAATCCCTGGACAAGCGAGCAGGTGATGGACTTTGAGGATGCTTATAAATATGCCGACGTCCTGGGTATCGCACCTTACTTCGGCTATCAGCTTGGCAGTCCTAAAACTCAGAATGAAGCGGCCAAGATGGGCGTGGACGAAGTCCTTAACGCCTGCGAAGGTTTCATAAAGGAGAACAACGAAACCATTGCCAAACAGGCTCAATTAGCCAGGCAGCGGGGTCTTCGGCTGGTCGCTTATGAAGGCGGGCAGCACCTGGTCGGCCACGGCGGGGCGGAAAATAATAAAGCTATGGAGCAATTGTTCCACACCGCAAACCGGCATCCGCGGATGAAGCGGCTCTACCTGGACTATCTGCGGGGCTGGAAAGATGCCGGCGGAACGCTGATGGTCATGTTTTCATCGATGGGCAAGTATTCCAAGTGGGGCAGCTGGGGCCTGATGGAATATCATGGCCAGCCGGTCGCCGAGGCCCCCAAATACCAGGCCGTGCTCGAATTTCTCCAAAACAATCCCCGCTGGTGGTAGGCATCGGGCGGCCTGCATAGCGTGCCCTACTACCGTGCTTCATAAATATCCGGACTATGGCAAAGTTGCTGGGAGCGGCCANNGCAGGATAGGCTCTTAATCAAACTGGATGTCGGCCAGGATGAATTCGACATTGCTGTAGCCATTATAAGTATTGATATGAGGATGATAAGCAACGTTGAAGAACTCGCGATCGAGCAGTTTTTTATCGAACTGGGCCATTGAAAAGCCGATACAGCGAACCGAGCCGCTGTTGTCGGTTATGGCAAGCTGCAAATGGTCGAGCCTTGCCCCGACCTTTCTGGGTGGACAGGCCAGGCGAACACCTTTGGTGGCAAAGACTGGCTCAGGGTTGCCGGCGCCGAAAGGCCCCAGCACCTGCAATTGGCCGACGAGGTCTTTGCTGAACTCGGCCAATGGNNGCAGGCTCGATAGTTATGCCGGCTGCCATCTTGTGGCCGCCAAATTTGACCAGATGCCGGCTGCACGCCTGGAGAGCACTTCGCAGAGGAAAGCCCGGAATCGAGCGCGCCGAACCCTGGGCAGGGCATGGTCCATCCTCGGTCGTCCGTCGTCCGCCGTCCGAGGCGGGCGTGCTAATTAAGACAGTAGGGCGATAGAATGTCTCCACTATTCTGGATGCCACAATTCCTAACACGCCGCCGTGCCAGTTTTCCCTCGCCAGCACGATGCTCCTTCGCTCGGGCCTATCCAGGCCGCGCTCAACTATCATTTCGCAGGCCTGCTTGAATATTTTTCGCTCGCACAATTGTCGCTGCGTATTCTGCTCTTTAAGGTACTCCGCTATCTGTTGTGCCCGCGCAGGATTTTCGCTGGTCAGAAGCTCCACCGCTAATCGGGCATGTCCCATCCGCCCCGCCGCATTGAGCATTGGCGCCAGGCGAAAGCCGATATGAAAGCTATCCAGCCCTTGCCCGGTTAGTCCAGCCGAGTCAATCAAGGCCTGTATTCCGCACAGTTTGCAGGCGGGTAGCACCTTGAGTCCGTAGCTGGTAAGGACTCGGTTTTCGCCTCGCAAATCCACGATGTCCGCGACCGTTCCTATCGCCGCCAGGCTGGTTGCATTCAGCATGAATTCACGCAGGTCGGAGCGGAGTTTTTGCCCGGAGCTGAATTCATCAGCAATCGCCCAGGCCAGCTTAAAGGCCACCATCGCGCCGGCTGAATCCTGGTTGGGGTAAGATTCTTCCAGCGCGGGGTGCACGATGGCAATAGCTTCGGGCAGTTGTTCTTCGGGCTGGTGATGGTCGGTTATTATTAGTTCCACGCCTAACTGGCGGGCAAGCTCGGCGGAGCTAAAGGCGGTTATTCCACAGTCCACGGTGACAAGGACTTTACTGCCGGACTCGGCAAGCGACCGGACGGCTTCGGGATTCAGGCCGTAGCCCTCATCGATTCGGTGGGGAATATAATAATCAACATTAGCTCCGAGCAGCGCCAAAATCTGCCGGAGAATCGAGACGCCGGTGATGCCGTCCACGTCATAATCACCATAGACTGTGATTTTCTCCTTGTTTTTGATTGCCTGCTTGAGCCGCTGAACCGCCGGCTTGATTCCCGGCATCTGCTCAGGGGCGATAAGCTCGGTCAGCTTAGGGCTCAAAAAGACAGCACCTGCCCGGGCATCGCAAACCTTCCGGTTGATCAAGACCTGTGCCAAGAGCGGAGAAACCTTCAGGGTCCTGGCAAGCTGCTCCGAGCACTTGTCTGGTGGACAGATTACCCATCGTTTTTTTTGCATCCGTGCGGAAGCTTGCATCAAAAATTCATCCTATCCCGCAGCAACGTTTGTATTTTTTGCCGCTGCCGCAGGGGCATGGCTCGTTGCGGCTAACACGGGGTCCAGCTCGCAAAGGTGCAGCAACAAGTTCTGTATCGACATCCTGATATTTAATGTGCTGTGCCATGTCATTTTCCAGGCATACACGAATTATGGCCGCATCCAAATCGGCTTTTCGCTGCGCATCTATCTCTATGTACTTACTATCCTCCTTGCCGAAGCGTGGCAGTACAGAATCAAAAATTTCCGCCAGCGTCTCCGGGTCCACGGGAAGCGACGCTCCAGAAGTCATGACGAAATCTGCAAAAGGAATCAGCCTTGCAGCAAGCACAAAACCTTCGACCGCGCTAGAGCCAAGCCCCATGTCAATAAGCGGATACCTTCTATCGCTGAACAAGTCATCGGCCAGCACGCCCACCCCTGGCAGAACCTCCGCAATCTCTACGAGTGTATAAAACGATTCGGACATTGCCTTGAGAACCGTATACTCATCGGTATCGCCGGCGGGCGGAGACTCTTCCAGATATCGAGATACGGCGTTTTGGCCGTTCTCACGACAGTTATAGATGCAATAGTCCATTAGGATGGAAATCTCGTCCTCATTTCCTAATACAAAGACGTCACCCTTCAGGATACCCAATTTTCGCCCGCATTCACCCATCGCTTTTCTGGATAACCGCTTGGTCAAGATACTATTCAGTTTGCGGTTAATCTCGCGGAACGTCTTGTATCTACTTACTAATTCAGAATATTCTGTCATACTCATGCTCTCATATACAATCCGCCGTTCACGGCGATATATTCGCCGGTAATAAAACCAGCAGCTTCGCTTGCCAAAAATAGCACTGCTTTTGCCACGTCCTCGGCGGTGCCGTTTCTTCCGAGCGGCGTCTGCTGGGCGGCAATTCTTCTCTGCTCGGCGGAGCTGAACCGCTGATGAAAACGCGTCTCGATAAAGCCTGGAAGCACGCTGTTTACTCGAATGCCATATCGCGCAAATTCCTTCGCCATTGCGATAGTCTCTGTAGCGACCGCTGCTTTCGCCGCGGCATAAAGCCCGGCGCCTTCGCCACCGCCGGTATGGCCGGCAACCGAGCCGATATTTACGATACTTCCGCTACTATTTTTCAGATACGGCAAGGCTGCTTGAGTCACTAGAAACACGCTGCGAACATTGGTGGCAAATACATCATCGTGATACTTGATCGTAGCGCTCTCAAAGGGCTGCCTTTCAATGAGTGAGCCGGCATTATTAACCAGGATGTCGATGCCGCCGGCCTTTGTCGCGAATTGCTTAACCATCACAGCCACCTGCTTTTTATCCCGCACATCCGCGCAAAGCAAAATGCCGTCGGCGTTTTTCTTAACCTGGGCGAGCGTTTTTTCGCCCCCGCGTTTTGTTCTGAAGTAATGGACTCCGACAAAGCAGCCTTGCCGGCTGAACATTACGGCCGTTGCCGCACCGATTCCGCTGCTTGAGCCCGTAACTAATACCTTTTTGCCCTTGAGGTCTTGGTAGGTCATTTAGGTTCTTGTACGAGCAGCTGGTCAATCGCCGTGGTAAGCTCTTTCTTGCTGGTCAAGCCAACCCATTTTTTCTGAACTTGGCCGCTCTTGAATAAGATAGTGGTTGGTATCGCACTTATGCTGAATTCCATTGCGCTGTCACGAGCATCGTCGGTATTGAGCTTGCAGACTTTGGCCCGGCCTGCGTACTTGTCTGCAATTTCCTCCACAATGGGGGCCATCATTCTGCACGGTCCGCACCACGGCGCCCAGAAGTCGACCAGCAGCGGCACGTCGGAGCCGTGAACAACCTGGTCAAAAGTGGCATCCGTTAGCTCAATCACGTTATCAGCCATTATTTTATCCTTTCAGTCGAGCTCGAGCAGCAGGCCGCGGCCCAAATTGCGGCTGGACTTTTTTGCCCCTTATAATAGCTCGATCAGCAGCCTAAATCCAGCTTCTCTTGCAGGCATTTTGCACGCTTTTGCTCCGTTTACCATTGACCCGGGGCGAGCATATCACTGACGGGCTCGTTCCACCAGCTCGGCTCTCGCAAGTATTCTTTCAGCATCATGGCGGCAACGACACCATCTCCGACAGCGGTCGCCAGCTGCATGGCCGCCCCTATTCTGCAATCGCCTGCCACGAACACGCCGGGCACGGTTGTTCGAAGATATGCACAGTCGCACTTGACAAAGCCCTTTTCGGTAAGCTCCACAAAACCCTTAAGAAAGCTGGTGTTCGGCTCCATGCCGGCAAATACAAATAAACCGTCGCAGGGGTAGTCTTGCTCCCGGCCTGTCTTGACATCCTTCAATCCGACCGACTGGACTTCGCCCCGGCCCTTTATGGCGGTTGCCACCGTACTATACTTGATAATCAAACTGGAATTAGGCTCACCGGCCTTTCGCTTAAGCTCTTCAACCAAGACCTTGGTAGCTCTGAACTGGTCTCTACGATGGATAAGTGTGACCTTACGGGCGTACTTTGTCAGATGTAGCGTCTCTTGAAGGGCGGTGTTGCCGCCGCCCACCGTGACGACATGCTTACCCGTGAAAAAGGGGGCATCGCACGTTCCGCAGTAGCTGACGCCCGCGCCGCGCAAATCTTCTTCGCCGGGGATTCCGAGCTTGCGATAGCTGCTGCCCGGGGCGAGAATTACGGTCTTGGCGGCAAATTTATCTTCATCACAGTAAACAGCGATGTTGCGGTCCGGCAGTTTCTCCAGCTTGGACGCCTCGCAACCGCTCTTTATCTCTGCCCCGAAGCTTTGAACCTGCTTGCGCATCTGTTCAATTAGGCCCGGACCATCAATTTGAATAATGCCGGGATAGTTCTCGATTCTGTTTGTCGTAGCGATCTGTCCGCCGGGCGTAAATTTCTCAAGGACCAGCGTTTTGAATCTATCGCGTGAGCTATAAAGAGCTGCCGCCAGGCCGGCCGGCCCCGCCCCTACGATAATAACATCATATACGCTGTCGGTCATTCCGAACCTATTCCAGCTTGCTGTAAATGCGGCTCTACTTTTTTCTTGATATCAGACTCGAAATTCGGCGTAACGCCCGTGATTTGGCCTACAAGTCTGCCGGCCTTGTACAGATGTAATGTAGGTACGCTCATAATGCCGCGTTCGGTAGCTGTCTGACGTGCGTCGTCAACGTTCAGCTTGCATACCTTTAGCTTTCCGGCGTAGTCTCTGGCTATTTTTTCGATCACCGGCCCAGCCATTCGGCAGGGCCCACACCACTGGGCCCAGAAATCGACCAGGACCGGCGTGTCGGATTGCAATACTTCGCTCTCAAAAGTTGCATCGTTGACATTAATCGGCTTACCATCTGCCATTTTCATGCTCCTTGTTGCAAAAAACCAAGACGTAAGGTCAAAGCCAGATACTAAGGTGCAGGATGGTCTGTGTCAATTAGGTTTGCTCGTTTTTCGATTTGGGCGTGAAACCGCGGCAAAGCCGCGAAGAAGAAAAACCCCACGTAAAACGTGGGGCTAAATATTTTTTCATTTTTTGCCCCCGGTTTCACCGGGGTTTTGATTTCGAACGTATTTGACCCTGCGCTGCAACGTTTCCTGGTCAAAGCAGAATCTTTTATCATAGCCCTTTGTCCAGGTTTTGCCTTCGTGCCCTGTATCTTTAATCGCGAGTCGGGCAGCCTTTTTGTAGTAAGCGACAATATTGTTTATCGGCTGCGAATTATATTCGGCAACAATATGGACGTGCGTTGCATTTACAGACATCGCAAGTGCGCGCTGATTTTGCGATTGTGCTTCTTTGATGATGGCCTCTCGCACTACCTGTTGTTGAATCTTCGATAGTACGACTTTATCCTGCACCTGCAGTTGCTCGTTGGTCTGCTTGAGCGTTTCGTCGCCTGGCAAAATTCTTCCATTTTTCACATAGCCTCGTTCATCCCCCTGCAGCCAGGCGCCGTAAGTTGTCCAGGTAATCATATATCCCAATGTTTTTGCCACAATATGCCCCTATTTAGCCCTGGGTTTGCCCAGGGTTTTCTTCCTGATTATCATCGCTTTCACCCGGTGCAAGATCGGCTTCTTGTATTGACCTGGTTGTCTTGTCGATAGGTTCCAGCACCTCAATGTCGGCGCCTGTCACGGCTCCAAGTTCCTTGAACTTTCTAGCTGTGACCAGAACCCTTCCTTCGAGGGAACCTACGGCTTTGTTATACGCTTCAACGGCGCGGTCAAGATTTCTTTGAATATCCTTGAAATGTTCCGCTAATGTGCAAATCCTCTCATAGAGTGTTTTCCCCAAATCGCTAATTTTCTGCGCATTTTGCGCAATCTGCTCCTGTCTCCAACCGTAGGCGACCGCCTTCAACAAGGCTATCAGAGTCGTCGGAGTTGCCAGGATAACTCTTCGCTCGATCCCAAACTCGATGAGGCTAGGATCCTGTTGCAGGGCAGCACTGAAGAACATTTCACCGGGTAGAAACAAAACAACAAATTCAGGGGCAGGCTGGAACTGTTCCCAATAGTTCTTAGCACTTAGATTAGAAATGTGCGTGCGTACCTGATCCGCGTGCTCCCTGAGTTTGCGGACCCTCGTGGGCTCGTCTTGAGCCGAAACTGCATCAAGGTATCCCTGCAAAGGAGCTTTGGAGTCAACCACGACGTTTCTCTGATTAGGGAGCCTGATTATCATATCAGGCCGCGTACGGCCGCTCTCCGCGAACGCAGTGGTTTGCTCTACAAAGTCACAATGCGCAAGCATTCCTGCAATTTCCACCACACGTTTTAGCTGGACTTCTCCCCAGTGCCCCCGAACCTCGGGTCTGCGCAATGCGGTCACCAAATTCTCAGTTTCCCTTTTGAGTTTTTCCTCAGATTCAAAGAGGGACTTTATCTGTTGTCCTAAGGTCGCAAACTCAGCAGAACGTTTGGCCTGTACATCCTTCAGCATATCATCCACACTTTTCAGGGACTCCTTGAGAGGCCTAACAAGTTCGTCAACAGCCTTCTGCCGTTTTTCGAGGTCCGACTTCGCGCCGTCCTGATACTTCTCGAGATCGGTCTTAGCCAGGTCCAGAAATTGTGCGCTATTGCTTTTCAAGGCATCCGCAGACAGAGCTTTGAAAGCATCAGATAGTCTCACTTTTGCCTCCTCTAACAAGGCAAGTTTTTCCTCTGCTGCCTTTTGTTGCTCATCAAGTTTTGTGCGTATCCCAGCAAGCTCTATTTTGAACGAGGTACACTCGTCACGGAGCTGAGAGACTTGACCCTCCTTTTGTTCGAGTTGTTTTTCAAGATACTTGGTCTTCTGCCGAGTGAGAAAAAAAACGGCCGATCCCGCACATATCGCACCAATAAGGAAGAACAAAACATATTCCATAATCTGGTCCCCGCAATTGCTACTTTGTACCTCGTCAAATTATATGAGCTGCCGCGTGATTCGTCAAAGACCAATGCGAAGGCAGAAACGGACAAAAAACTGTTGCTATGCAAGTTGAAGATTTGTATCGTCCTGCAAAAGATCGCAATCAGATTCTAAGAGTCACCGATGGCGGCAAAGATACAAGCTGTTATATTCGATTGGGGCGGCGTTCTTATAGACGACCCAAGGCCGGGGCTGATGCGGTACTGCGCTAATGCTTTCAACGTGCCGGTCGAGGTCTATACCCAAGTGCACGACAAATTCCTGGAAGACTTCCAGAAAGGCCTGATCGAGGAACGAACGTTCTGGCAAAGAATCTCTAAAGAGCTGAATAGGCCGGAGCCTAAACCCGCCACATCCGCCACTGGCGGAGCAGGCAGGCAGAACTCCCTGTGGGGCGAGGCCTTTCGCTCCGCCTATTCGCCGCGGGCAGAGGTTTTTGCCCTGGCATCGGCACTACACAACAAGGGTTACAAAACGGCGCTTTTATCCAATACCGAAGTGCCCGCAATGGAGTTCTTTCATCAGTTGCGGTACGATATGTTCGACGTGCTTGTCTTTTCCTGTGCAGCAGGTGCACAAAAGCCGGAAAGGAAAATCTACGAAGTGACGGTCGAAAAACTCCGCTCGCGGCCGGAACAGGCAGTGCTCATAGACGATAAGCCGCTGTTCATAAAAGGGGCACAACAAGCGGGGCTCAAAGGAATTCTCTTTGAGAATCTCGAACAGGCTAAAAATGATCTGACTTCACTCGGAGTCAAATGACTCTTGGGCAAACCACAATTAAGGCTGCCGATGGACTTCTTAACACTCCTGCATAAGCAAAAGACAATCCTGCTCGATGGGGCTATGGGAACACAATTGGATAAACGCGGCTTAATGTCCCGCGGCAGGAACAATCTCGATGCCCCCGAGGCGGTACTCGAAATCCATCAGAAATACGCCAAGTGTGGGTGTGACGCGCTAACCACAAACACGCTGACCATGAACCGCATCTACATCGAGACGCACAATGTCGGCGTCTGCACGCGAGAGGTAAACCGGGCGGGAGTCGAATTGGCCCGGCAGGCGGCTAACAAGCATCAGTACGTCCTCGGCGACATCAGTTCGACCGGCCAACTGCTCGAGCCTTACGGGACTTACAGAGAGTCGCAGTTCTATGACGCGTTCAAAGAACAAGCTGAAATCCTGGCAGAAGCCGGCGTGGATGGCTTCATCATCGAGACGATGTTTGACCTTCGCGAAGCCCTGTGCGCCCTGCAGGCGTGCAAGGGTAATTTCTCGCTGCCTGTCATTGTCTCGATAGCTTTCGCTACAGAGACAAAAGGGGCACGAACAATAATGGGCAACTCCGCCCAGCAGTGCGCCCAAAGCCTTACCGACGCAGGGGCAGATGTTATCGGCGCCAACTGCGGTGAACTTGACCCGGCTCAAATGGCAGCGGTGGTATCCCTATTTCGGTCGGCCACAACCCTCCCGATTTTGGCACAGCCCAACGCCGGTAAGCCAAAACTGGTGGGCGAAAAGACAGTATTCGAAATGACGCCTGAGCCTTTTGCCGGCGGAATTGCCGAATGCCTGCATGCCGGTGCGCGCCTTGTAGGCGGCTGCTGTGGAACAACGCCCGAGCACATTCGGGCGGTCGCTGCGATGTTGGGTTGGGAGTGACATAAAATCGTGGCAAACTACCACCTGGTAATCCTGAAAAAGCCTTATCTGGATGCAATATTGGCGGGGCGAAAAACGATCGAGTCGCGGCTTACCAGGACCAGGCACCACTTCTTCGGGCAGATCCAGGCCGGCGATAAATTGTTCCTGAAGGTCAGCTCCGGACCGGTATGTGCAGCAGCAACTGTCGCGGCGGTTAAGTGCTTTGAGAATTTGACTCCGCAGCAAATAGGCGACATAAAACGCCGGTACAACCAGTATATCCAGGCCGACGAGCAGTATTGGCAAAGCAAAGCGGACTGTAGATTTGGATTTTTGGCCCGGCTGAAGAATGTAGAGCCGATTGAGCCTCGGCACATAAGCAAAAAAGACTGGCGGGCGTGGGTAGTTCTAACAGCTAAAGAAAACTTTGGCCTGCNNCAAATTTCCGCCTAATACAGCAATAAACCTTTGCCTTGAATTCGTCTAACTCATCAGACGCTGATATATCAAGACAAGTAATCCGTAATGTTGATAGGAGGCAAAAAGATGTGCAAGAAAATCACTCTGGTTATCGCGGCGGTGGCTCTGCTGATAGGTGTGCAAAGCCTAATCGCCCAGGAAAGAGACGCGGACAGACCTCGTGAAGGCGAACTTCGCGACCCACCCAGACCTGCTGAAAGACAGGCTGTAATTGGTGAACGAGGCGAACGAGCAGAACGAGGCGACATTGAGCCCGGCAGAAGAGAAAGGGCCGAACGCGGCGACCAGCCCAGGCCGGAACCTCCGATGGGTATGGAAGATACACGCCGGCCGGCTCCGCCTATGGCGCCTGCGAAAACCGGGCCTGTACAGGAGGACTTTNNAAGATGGGCGAAATAATCCGCCAGATGCAGCAGCTCCGCCGGCAGCGGCAGATGCCCGGCAAGGTTTTCGGCCAGCGCGGGCAAGATTTCGACCGCGGCCCTAAAGTAGAAGCAAAAAAGGTGCGTCCCGGGGCGGAGAAAAAGGCCCCCAAGCTGGTAGAAAAAGCCACGCAGCGGGCAAAAAAATCCCCTCAGGCTTGGAATTGGAAAGACCAGCAAGGCGGGTTCCCCGGCGGGCCAGCCGGATGGGACAGATGCCCGTGGTGTAGTCGCTGTCCCCGATGCGGCGCTATGGCCGGACAAGGTATGGCTTTTCAGCAAAGAGGTTTTGGCTGGCAGCGCCCAGAGGGGCCGCCACCACCGGTTATGGATAAGCAAGCTCCGCCGATGGCCCCCAAGGACGTAACAGGGCCTGAGCCGCTAAGAATGCGCAGGGGCATGGGCATGGGCGGATGGTGGCGTCCAGACGTACCTGGTCCTGAGGCACCGCAGCCCAGACCTGCTGAACCGAGATTAGATTAGGTCAGGGAACCCCGCAATGAACCTGCCCTGAACGTGCCGAAGGGACGGGTTTATTGCGGGGTTTTTGGATGAAATGACTGGATGTGCGTTTGGCGAACACCTATCCAGTTTTTGTGTTGACGAAATTGCCCGGGCGAAACCACACCAGATTGCTGTTGGATGCGATGGCTACAGCCAATCGCCGGGATAGAAGATAGATTGAGGCCGAATGCTGAATGCTCTGCACAGGCCTTCTATAAGCGCCTCCGTTCTTTTGGCTTGGCAGTTGGTCGGATGGGCATTTTTGCCGTCGGCTATAATGCAGATGCGAATAGTCGCAAGACCACCGTACCAGCTTTGGTCGGGTACGCTCGAACACTGCTTCTGCCATTTTTCGGTCGGCTGGACTTGGCCATCCGGGCCGCCGAAGCCGTTACAAATGAGAAAATGACAATTAAGGTCTTCGGGAGTGCTCAGACCCTGCACCGAAGCCAGATATTGTATATTGCCCGCTTCCGTGCCGCTATAGTAGATTTCGACGCTGCCCCAGCGGTCAGGTGATTGACAGGCCCGAGACGGAATCGCTTCTTTAACAGGACCAAGCCGATAGTAGCTGGAAAGACAGAATGCACCAGCCGAGGGCGGATTATTGCCCAAAGCCATAAGAACAACCGCCCCGGTAGTCATTGAAACCAATAATGCCACTAAGACCTTCGCCACTCTTGACTGATCCGACATAATTCCGCCCAGATGAATTTAGAATTCCGAATTTAGAATTTTCAATTTTTCTTGCCTATAACATCGGCACGTACCGGCGGATTACTGTAGAATTTTGCGCAAAATTCTGCTCAATGTCCTATATTGCTGGCGCGTCCCCCGCCCATGCATGATTGCCTTACCACGGGTTGAAACCCCACGTAAAACCTGGGGCTAAATATTCCCCGCCTTTCTTCAGGCGGGATCGGGCTGCACTACAGGTCGATTCCTGCAAATATGTTGATTTATGGGACTACCATCGCTATATTTAATCCGCCGCTGTGGAGACCCCACGTGAAACGTGGGGAAGAACCCCCAGTGAAACCGGGGGCTAAATATTTGGCGGGGTTTGCACAAGCCCACGTTGAAAGCGGGCTTGTGCATCCGAAGGGGAGATAATAAATGGAAGCAGAATACCGTTCCTTATCTTCGCAGGAAATCGCCAGGCTAACTGATCAGGGCTGCAGCTGCCCCGATTGGTCAAGGGTGCAGGTCGCTGAAGGGTTCAACGCCGAACGGATAAGAACGACCCAGCTCTGCGGAGATATAAAGTTGGGTGCGTTTGAAAAACGAGTATCCTTTTTCGGCGGCGTTACCAAGCCCGCGGGCATCAGTAATGCCGTAATCCACAACTGCACCATCGGCAATAACGTCTATATAAGTCAGGTAAGAAACTATATCGCCAACTACATTATCGAAGACGATGCGGTGATAGACAATATCGACCTGCTGGCGGTCGAGGGCGAAAGCTCATTTGGAAATGGGACGGAAGTTGCCGTAGTGAATGAGGCCGGCGGCAGAGAAATACCGATCTACGACCATCTTTCGGCCCATACGGCCTACATCATAGCGTTTTATCGTCACCGCCCGAAAGTGATTGAGAAGCTGCGAAAAATGATAGCCGATTACACCGCTTCCGTTACCTCTTCTATGGGCTTGGTTGCAAGAGGCGCCAAACTTATAAACTGCCGGATTATTAAAAATGTTAGAGTCGGGCCGGCAAGCGTAATCGAAGGAGTCAGCCGACTGGAGAACGGCTCGATCAATAGCTGTCCGGAAGACCCGGTTTATGTCGGAGCGGGAGTTTTCGCAGAGGATTTTATTGCCTGCAGCGGGTCGAGCATTACCGACGGCACTATTATAAGCAAGTGCTTCGTAGGCCAGGGCACGGTACTATCTAAGCAGTATTCGGCGGAAAACTCGGTATTCTTCGCCAACTGCGGCGGGTTCCACGGCGAGGCGTGCGCGGTTTTTGCCGGCCCTTATACGGTAACACATCACAAATCTACGCTGCTGATCGCCGGGCTATTCTCATTCTTGAACGCCGGCAGCGGAACCAACCAGAGCAACCACATGTACAAATTAGGGCCGGTGCATCAGGGCGTAGTAGAACGCGGCTCTAAAACCGCCAGCGATTCGTACATCCTCTGGCCGGCAAAAGTCGGGCCGTTCACCGTCGTAATGGGCAGACACTATCGAAACTCAGACACCTCAGATTTGCCTTTCTCGTATCTAATTGAGCACGAAGATGAAAGCATTCTTGTCCCGGGCGTAAATTTGCGCAGCGTGGGCACCGTCCGAGATGCCCGAAAATGGCCAAACCGGGACCGGCGAAAAAGCCCGAAGAAACTTGACTTAATCAACTTCAAGCTGCTAAGCCCGTACACGATTCAGAGGATGTTGAACGGCTGCCGGCTGCTAAAAAACCTTAAAGCGACCGCCGGCGAGACATCGGATTACTTCACCTACCACAGCGTAAAGATTAACAATGCCTCACTGAACAAAGGCATCGAGCTCTACGAAATCGGCATCAATAAATTCCTGGGCAATTGCCTGATTCACCGATTGGACAACAGACACTTCAAAAATGTTGACGAGCTTCGAGCGGCGCTGCAGCCGGAAACCGACGTGGGAAGGGGCAAATGGGTGGACCTGGCCGGGCTGTTCGCCCCGGAACAAGCCGTGCACAAAACACTCTGTGAGATTGAAAACGGCGCCCTAAACACACTGGAGCAACTGGCAGAAGCATTTGCGTCGATGCACGATAATTACCCCGCATACGAGTGGGCCTGGGCGGCAGATGTCACCCAGCAGCTTCTTGGCAAGAAGATAGCCGAAATGACGGCCGATGATATTATCGAGCTGACCACAAAATGGAAGGCCGCTGTTGTAGAGCTTGACCACCGGCTTTACGCCGACGCCAGGAAGGAATTCGCTGCTATTGCTCAAATCGGCTTCGGCCTCGACGGCGACGAAGAGATTAAGCACTTGGACTTCGCCGCGGTCAGGGGGACATTCGAGGACAATAGATTCGTTTCCGAAATCCAGGAGCATATCACCGGCAAAACAATGCTGGGCGACGAGCTTATCAGCCGAATGGAGAAAATGCGTGGGACGGGCCAATCGCCTATCGCAAATGGCTAATCGCGAATCAAGTAGAGACGCACGATTTGCGACAGATGATAAGCGAGGCGTCTCTGTGCTACAGTTTGCGTTTTTGGCGCAGGCTTGACGGCAAGCGGTAGTTTCGGTATAGTCTGAGACACCACCGACCGTGGGATTGATAGCGAACACTATTAGTCCAGCCAAACAGGAGACTTACTTATGCTCACGAAATACCTCGAAGCCGCGATGAGACACGCGCATTACGAAATCCTGGAAGACGACGGCACCTACTACGGGGAAATCCCGCAATGTCGAGGCGTTTATGCGAGCGCCCCGACCTTAGAGGAATGCCGAAGCGAGCTGGCACAGGTGCTTGAAGATTGGCTTCTTTTTCGAATCCACAAGAACCTGACACTACCCAAGATAGACGGGATAAAACTGACTGTTAAGAAGGAGATTGCAGCTTAATGCCTCCTTTTGGCCCCATCTCACGGAAGGACTTGATCCGCTGTCTGCGCGCAATGGGATTTGACGGGCCATACTCGGGCGGCAAACATTCCTTTATGATCAAAGGCGATGTGACCTTGACTCTGCCTAATCCACACAGAGGCAACATCAGTCGTGAACTATTGGCTCGTATTCTGCGCCAGGCAGGGATCAGCCGGAAAGAATGGGAGCAAGTTGACTAACAACCAGCTCAAAAGGGTAAGTGATAAGAAAGGATAGGTAAAGTATGCGGTTGATAATTGAACCGAATTATGAGCTTGTCTCCAAATGGGCCGCTAATTATGCTGCCAGAAGAATAAACGATTTTAGCCCGAACGAATCAAAGCCTTTCGTGCTGGGCCTTCCCACAGGCTCTTCGCCGCTGGGAATGTACAAAGAGCTAATAAAACTTAACGGGCAAAAACTGGTTTCGTTCAAGAATGTTGTCACCTTTAATATGGATGAATATGTAAACCTTCCCCAGGACCATCCTGAAAGCTACCATTCGTTTATGTGGAATAACTTCTTCGGCCATATCGATATCCGCAAAGAAAATGTCAATATCCTTAATGGAAATGCGCCGGACCTCGAAGCGGAGTGTGCCGGCTACGAAGAAAAAATAAAGAGTGTGGGCGGCGTTAACCTTTTTGTGGGCGGCATCGGACCCGACGGCCACATAGCGTTTAATGAGCCGGGCTCTTCGCTGGCATCGAGGACCCGCGTTATGAGGCTGACCTACGATACTATCGTAGCCAACTCGCGATTCTTCGGCAGCGACCTGAACAAAGTGCCCAAAACCGCTTTGACCGTGGGCGTGGGGACAGTTATGGATGCCGAAGAGGTGCTGATAATCGTCAACGGCCATAATAAGGCACGGGCGCTGCGGCACGCCGTCGAGGAAGGCGTCAATCATATATGGACAATCAGCGCCCTGCAGATGCACCCAAAAGGTATTATTGTCTGCGATGAGCAAGCCACCGTTGAGCTAAGAGTCGGCACTGTGAAATATTTTAAGGACGTGGAATCAGCGAATCTCGACCCAGCGGTCCTGTTAAAACAATAAGCCTATACGTTGCCAGGCGTGACTACGTCAGTATATGCGGTAAACGGACGGGCCTCCTTTTTTGGCCCCATCAAAGAGAATCAAGACCTCTATCTGCTGCTGCGATTCGCTCAAAATCATCATAGCTTCGGCTTTACCGGGCGGATTTTCTATCGGACCGATTCGGTGGACTTTTGAGCCGTTGCCGGGCCAACTGTACATTAGGTAGCCTCGGTCCGCTTGGTAGTTTTCGCTTTGCGGGAATTTTTCCGAAGGCTCAGACCCGGAATTGCCTGCGATGATCAGAAAACAAGACTGTGCGGCAACTATCTCCCGTATACCGTAGCCATCGCCCAGTGACAAGCTGTGCAGCTTGTAATGCCGGCCTTTTTTATCGCCGAATACCTCGCCGGCAGCAATCTCGACCACATAAGCATTCCCACGAAGATTAGGACTGCGAAAGCCGACAAATAGTTTACCATCTTTTGCGGCCAAGCCTTCGATATTGACGCCATTATGCTGCAGTGGTTTTTGAAAATGGGGACCCAAAACAGCATCATTTTTCAAGATGTCCGACAGGCTGCTTACCTCCAAGGCAACGGGTAGGCTAGTTTTAGGATCTACCCCAGCCACCGGCAGGCCGGTGGCGGTATCAACTTTCAGCCGGAATATCTTGTACCGACTGTCCTGGATTTTGCCGTCTTCCTTGGATACTCCGTGCGAGCCGGTTATGTAATAACAATCGCCCCGCCCAGCGATGGCCTCGATGTCAATCTCCGCTGCGGAACTCAGAAGCGCTATATCTGCGAGAACCTTAAGCCGTTCGCCCTGCCGGGACAATTCCACGACCTGCACTTTGCTTGCTTCATCTGCGCCGATCAGGCATCTGGTCGGGGATACGCACGCTATAGCGCTTAAATCTTCATCCTCGAAAACGTCCCCGACAAAGGAATAGCCGGCAAGAAATTCGATATTGCTCCATCGAGCATAGTCCGGCTGTCCTACAGCGCCGTCAGAATTCGGCCTGACCGAGGCGGCGCCGGAGCAATTTGCCGCCGCTAAGGCGGTTAATGCCGCAACCAGAAGTCCTGGCTTACTTATTTGCCGGCAGATCATCTTACTCAACTTTGTCTTGCGAACCGCTGGGCAAAACAGGCTCGGCGACTTTGGGTTCCTTGCCCGGCGGGTAAACTATGCTGGCCTTTTCTTTAAGCGATTCGATGAACTTTTGCGCAAGCTCGGCCCGCTTATTTTGCGTCAGCCGGTTCATTATATCGCCTTGTACCTGCTCAAAAGCAGTAACGCTGGCGTCTTTATGCTCGGTCACTTTTATTATGTGATATCCGAATTTAGTCTCTACGACGTCGCTGACTTGTCCAGGCTGCAATTTGAAGGCAGCTTCTTCAAAAGGCTCAACCATGTCGCCTCTGCCGAAGAAGTCCAAATCCCCGCCCTTCGCACGGGAGGGACAGTCCGAATTGGCTTTGGCCAATTCCGCGAAATCGGCGCCGCCTTTAATTTGCTCAAGCAGACCCTGGGCTTTTGCTTTGGCTTGGTCCTTAGCCTGGTTTGGGTCAACGTTAGGCTCGCCGGTCTTGGGCTGAATCAGAATATGGCTTGTCCTGACCTGCTCGGGCGTTTCAAACTCCTTCTTGTTCTCAGAATAATACTTTTTAGCGTCTTCTTGTGTTACATTTATTTTATCGGCCCATTGAGCTTCCATAAGTTTCTGATAGCCAAGTCCGTTATGGATTTGCTGCTTTAATTCGTCATAACTTCTGCCGTATTCCTCAATCTTTTTCTTGAAATCATCCAGCGATAGCGGCGGACTCTGGCCCGAAGCGATCTTGCCGATCTGAGCAGTGACCTCTTCTTCGGTAACCTCTATCTTGGCCTGCTTTACTTGTACATCCAGCAGCTGCTCGACGATAAGGTTCTCCAGGGCCTGTTGTCTGAGCTGCTTTTGGTATTGTTCGGCAAACGCGGGCGGCAGTTGCGCGGTCTTGGCAGATAGCTTCTGAAGCTCCGGCGCAATAAGTGCTTGAATCTGACTTTCGGTAATATCGACGCCATTGACGGTGACGGCGACACCGTCGGCGACCGTCTCGGCGGCGGTGGTTGGCCTGGGCGCGTTGACGTCCGTTCGAGCAGGCGTCTTGGGCTTGCAGGCTAAACTACAAACAACAAAGAAAACCGCAACGTAAAAACCGAACAGCAAAGCGTGCTGCTCTATAGTTCTTTTTACGTGCTTACCCTCTAACTGTCGCACATAGAATCTCATAGTTTTCCCTTTTTCAGATACCAAACATTACGAATTTACACCGAAACACGCGCCTGATTATTCAACAAAAGGCCGGCTGCGTCAAGGCATTTCTTTGGACCAGCTCTTTTCCATCCCATTTATCGCAGGAAATTCTCTTGAAATAAGGGCAGGCAATCTGGTATAAATAGAAAGGCTCGGATCTGCGATTTCTCGCTTTTTGAGATGCCAGCCTGCCCTTGGGGTGGTCGGTCTGAGTTTTTAGCATTTTTCAAGGAATTTGCTGCGTAAGCACGTCAGACCAGATTCCAGAAGAATGTCTGCGACCTACACGGCAAGGAGGGATGCGTTTAGCCGCCGGCACGGCGGCGAACGATGAATCTCTTAGCGTGTTGCCAAAACACAGTTATCATCATTGTCTTTGAAGGAGGAATAACATGATGTGTGGAAAGCTTGTTTATGCAGTTTGCATCGGCTTTGTGATGAGTCTGACCGGGTTCGCCGCTGTGGCCGGCGTTAGTTACACCGACCCGCTCGGCGGATGGACGTACATCTACACCGGTGACCGGGTCGCTACTCAATTTGACGCATGTCTGGATGGGACGTGGAACCACAACGACGCCGCTGGCGGCGGCTCGGATGCCTGGGATGGTTCGGCGCCAGGCCAGGTAGGCTCAGCGGGTACGGGCAGCGCTCCCGGCGGGGCAGGCGTATTCACCGAGGCCGGCACGACCTTCCTTCGTATCCAGGATTGCGGCGACCCCAGAGACGCCGGCGGCGGCTGGGCCGATCCATCCAATCGAAAGTTAACGTTCGCGCGCGACCTCGGCCAGGACGCAGGAGTAGACGGTAGCGCCATTCTCGATAAGGGTGTTACCCTGTCGTTTAGGGCGCGTATCCCGACGACACCTCCGCTGGATAACTATTACCCTGACGGTGGTACGGCCAATGTCGCTTGGACAACCAGAGGCTACAACATCCATGACGATGGATATGGCGGCTTCGGCATAAAACAGGGCACAGGCGGTAATGGGGTTGTCTGCTTCTCCTTAGCCATGGACGCGGACGAGGGTGACATCCCCGCAAACGGTCTTGTAATGAACAAACGTAATGGTACTGCCGCCACCGGTGATGTGGACTCTTATGATTCGGGTGGGACCGCAAACACGCTGACAGGGTTTGACCCCACGCAATGGCACGAGTTCTGGATTCAAATTGTGGCTGATACCTCAGGCGGCGGCACCCACAAAGTCACCATCTGGAGGGATGGCAACGTGGGCAACCCTGACGGCGTTTTCCACGTTACCGCTGGAACCAAAGACGAGTACGACTTCAACGGCTATCTGGTCATGAGTCTCGGTCGAACGGGCATCGGCGGCGCCCAGGACGTGGACTTTTTTGCCTACAAGCCGGGCCTAATCTCGCCGGCTGCCAGCGACCCGGAGAAAGCGCGTGCCGTGAACCCAATTCCCGATACAACCGTGGGCGCGCTGGAGGCGATCCCCCTTAGCTGGCTGCCGGGAAAGAGTGCGAAGTTCCACGATGTGTACTTCGGGACGGATAGAGCCAATGTCACCGACGCTGGCATATCCGATACGACTGGAATATATCGCGGCCGGTTAAGTGTAGCCAGCTATAGTCCCCCGCAAGGTATCCAGCTTGGCAAGACTTATTACTGGCGGATCGATGAGATCGAGGCCAACGGTACTCCACACAAAGGCGAGGTCTGGAACTTCACGGTAACACCCTACGTTCTTGTGGATGACTTCGAGGACTACAACGACCTCACCAACTTGATATATCTTGCGTGGATAGATGGTTATGGCTCGCCTGGCCAGGGTATCCCGGGCAACGGGACTGGCTCAACCGTAGGGAACACCGATCCTCCCTATGCTGAGCAGACTATCGTTCACCCTGGCAGTGCTCAGTCAATGCCCTTGGGCTACAATAACTCCGGCACGGCGAAATTGTCCGAAGCCATAGCCAAGATTAATGACTTGAAGAGCGGTCGAGATTGGACAACGCACGGAGTCAAAGCACTTTCGCTGTGGTTTAGGGGCTATCCGGCGTATATGGGCAGCTTTATCGAGGCTCCTGCCGGCACCTATACAATGACTGCCGGCGGCGCGGATATTGGGGGCGCCTCCGACCAGTGCCACTTCGCCTTCAAGGAAGTTTCCGGCGCCAGCTCGGTTGTTGCCAGGGTGCTCAGTGTCAGCAACACGCACACTGATGCCAAGGCCGGCGTGATGATTCGGGATTCACTTGACGCGGATTCCGCAGGGGCAATGGTTTACATTACGCCCGGCGGGGCGATTGCGCTGGGATACCGTGACAGCGCAGGTGCTAGCAGCACCACGGTGGGGCAGGTAAGCGGAATCACTGCCCCTCAATGGCTCAAGATAGAACGGGCCTTGGGCGGCCTCATCAGAGGCTACTACTCGGCTGACGGGACGACGTGGACGCAGATCGGTACGGCGGTTGCTACTGTTACCATGAATGTACCCGTGTACGTAGGGTTGGCGGTGACCAGCCATAACACCAGCCAAAAGTGCGTGGCACAGTTTTCCAATGTGACCTTCCCCGATACCAGTGTAGGTCCACAATGGAGCGACCAGGACATCGGAATAATCAACAATAAAGCTGAGCCGATGTATGTGGCTATCTCCAGCGGTAACGGCAAGACCGGCGTGGTTTACCACGAAGATCCTAACGCGACACTCATCAGTACCTGGACGGAATGGAACATCAACCTGAAACAATTCAGCGACCAAGGCGTGGCACTGACCGACATCGACAAAATGTTCATCGGCTTCGGCAATAAGGCCAATCCGAAGTCCGGCGGCACGGGCACGATGTATCTCGATGACATCAGGCTGTATCCGCCGAGATGTATTCTCGATAAGCTGATCGGACTGGAAGCCGACCTTACCAATGATTGCACTGTTGACATCGCAGACCTTCAAGTAATGGCTGCGGATTGGCTCAAAGCTGATTATACCGTTGCGACAGCAGCCCCAAAGGATGCCAACCTTGTGCTGTACTACAAATTTGAGAATAACGCCGTCGATAGCTCCGGCAAAGGCATTAACGGCACAGCAACCGGCAGCCCGGGCTACGCATCAGGCGTGTTTGGCCAGGCAATCGGCCTTAACGGCAGCAATTACGTTAACTGCGGCAAACCAGCCTTGCTCAACTTCGCGCTGCAGAACTGGTCTATCTGCGCATGGGTAAAAACGGCTCAGACCGACAAAGGCACCGTTTTTGCCAATGGAGGCGATGAGACCGGTGGAATCAGATACGCAGTGTGTGTAGGCGAAATCACAGCCGGCGCAGTTACAGTTACGACGGACGATGATGTGACAAAGGTACAGGCGACCGGCGTCACCACGGTTAATGACAACCAGTGGCATCATGTCGTTGCGCTGCGAGACGGCCTTACTCTACGCGTGTATGTGGATGGATTACTAGATGCAAGCAACACGCTTCCTGCCGGCTACGACCTTTCCGGAACATCTCAGCACAATGCCTATGTGGGAGCCATAACAGACCACACGGACACGACCGGCAACACGCTGGAAAAGTTCTACAACGGGCTTATCGACGACCTGCGTATCTACAATTATGCCCTGTCGGATCCCGAAGCGGGGTACCTGGCTACCAAGGGCGCCGGCGGACTGTACTTCCCACTGGACTCGGCTGCCAACCTGCACGATCAAGAACCGCAAAACCAGAAGAAGGTTAACTTCAAGGACCTTGCTATTCTGGCAGGGCAGTGGCTTGAGCAGTTACTATGGCCGTAGCGCATCGACTAAAAACCGGCGGTTTCACCGCCGGCTGAATACCTCTCGACCCGGCTCGAGAGGGGTTTAGCCCCGCGTTTGACGCGAGGTTGACGTTCGCAACAATTTGGGGCCTATATCGCTTCGGTATGGGCCCCAATTGTTTATGGGACAAACGAAGTTTATCGCCAGGAGGGACCGCGGATTTACACGTCGCCGTGCCGGCGACGGCTAAACTTATCCTTCATCACTCGTCGCCGTTCCGGCGACGGCTAAACCCGCCCCATCGAATCACAACCCACATCGGGACNNGATGATTAAGATTCAGAATTATGCTTAAGAGATTTGCTATACTGGGCTTGGTCCTACTATTTGCTGGCTCAGCCACGCTTTGGTGGGTCCTGGCCGAGAAGAGAGAGGAACAACAACAAACCGCTCAATATCAGTCCAAGTACGGCTCAGAGCTGCACAAAGAGATGCAGCAATACGATGAATGGCTGCGATTACCTGCGGAAAAACGAACCGCCTTGCCGCCGGTGCTGGATGAGCACGGGGGCATCAAAACAAAAGCCCAGCTGCTACAACAGCAGCAGGGGCGACTCAAAGCAGACCTGGACAAACTCGCCGGCGGCGAGCCGGATGCCCGAGCTTTGGCGGACTTCTTGTACGGCGAGAACTGGCAGCAGGAATTGAGTAAATACAAAGGGCGCCAAGAGCAGAAAGAGCTTATCCTTAACAGCTCTATCGTATGTATGTCCATAGGAGGGGCAATTTTTGCCGGATGCCTGCTGCTGTGTACGATCCGAGTCGTTATCAAAGTCTCATCCGGTTTAGGCAGGCTTTTAGCCGATACTCTGGCAGNNGGCAGATCGAAGACAAAGCCGCCATTTTCAGAAGACGGCCACCCCAGAGAGCTTTCCGTCATCCCGCATCGAAGCTCAGCCGGACGAAGTTCAAGCCACCCCGCAATTACAGGCTTGCTCTACAGAGCAAGCTCAATCGAATAAGCCCCTAAGAAGTCTCTCTAATGTAAACAAGCAGCGTTCAGAAAACCGCGTAGAACGCCAGCCCAAATATGCAGCAACGGCAGGGCATACCCTGAATGCCGCGAAGATGGAGCTATATAGGTATGCAGAAACCTGCGTACCCTACGAGTCCGAGGAACCTTCGCAAGCCGGAGAAAAGAAACCGCCTCTGAGCCTTGAGGCTCCAGATCCGCTTAACAATACCCTCGTTGAGCTGACCCAGCACGTGGCGGCAATCCGTGAGTACGCCTCGACTCAACAGGACAGGGTCAAAAAGCTTCAGGAGGGATATGATTGGAATATTATCAGAAACTTCTGTCTGCGAGTCATTCGCTGTATCGATAATGTCGAAAATCGTATTAGGGAACGAGCCGGACAAAATGGTGAGGCGGCACATCTTTCCGAGATAAGAGATGAGCTGCTCTTTGCGTTGGAGTCCAGCGGCATCGAGCAATTTGAGCCTGAAATCAACCACGACTATCGCGGGCTGGGAAAACAGGCCGAGGCCGTCAAAGAACGCGAATCTTGCGACGACCCTGATCTGGCCGGCAAAATCGCTAAGATCGTCAGGCCGGGTTATCATTATTTCATGGATGACAAGCACGTAAGAGTCGTACGTCCGGCTATGGTTATGCTGTTTGGCTAAAAACCTGCGGCCAAACCGCGGGGTTAATCCGCCGTACGTCCGGCGGATAAATATTTAGGCCCGCAATTTATTGCGGGGTTATCGAGGCATAAGATGTCCAACATAGTAGGTATCGACCTTGGGACAACCTTCTCAGAATTGGCGATTCTCAACGCGATCGGCAAGGCGGAAATAATTCCGAATGCCGATGGCGATAGACTCACCCCGTCGGCGATTTTCTTCGATGAAGATAGTCCGGGCGTAATCCGGGTAGGCATTGAAGCTCTTAACGCCCGGCACCTGAACGTTCAACGCTCGGTTCGCTGGATAAAGCGGCACATGGGAGACGTCAATTATCGCAAAGAAATCGACGGAAAAATCTGGACGCCCGTGGAATTATCCGCCCTGATTCTCAAGAAGCTCAAGCAGGAATGCTCCGTAGAGCACGGTGAAATCCATGACGCAGTTGTTTCTGTTCCGGCTCATTTTGACGAGGTCCGCAGAAAAGCAACTATGGATGCCGGAGCTGGCGCCGGCCTGAATGTAATCGGAATCGTCAACGAGCCGGTCGCCGCGGCGCTGTACTATGCCACCACCCGTGAAGTTTTCGGGAAGGTCCTGGTATACGACCTCGGTGGAGGAACGTTCGATGTAACCATACTCGACGTCAAGGGCTCCCAGATGGAGATCATCTGTTCACAGGGTGACCACGCGCTTGGGGGCATTGACTTCGACAACAAAGTGCTGGAAATGCTGCGGCAGAGCTACCATGACAAATTCGGCGCCGATTTAATTAGTTCCGACGAAGATAGAGCCAAGTATGAGGACGAAGCGGAAGATATAAAAAAGACGCTATCGCGGCGGCCTGCTGCCAAAAAGATGCTCTACGGCCCGGCGGGCAGCATGAAGGTCGAGATCACCCGCGAGATGTTCGAGGAGTCCATCGGTTCGCTGATCGCTCGCGCGGATATACTGGTAGAAGTGGCGCTTGAGGAAGCAGGCCTCGAGCCGGCAGGAATCAACAAGGTGCTCTTGGTGGGCGGCAGCAGTCGTATGCCGCTTGTCCAGCAGCGCCTGGAGAAGATGTTCGGCTTTGCGCCGGATAAAACGGTTAATGTAGATGAATGTGTCGCGCTCGGCGCGGCTCTGCACGCGGGCTTAACTATGCTCAGAGACAAGCCCGAAGCGGTGCCGGCTGGAATCGCCAGCGGATTAAGAGATGTTACTCTCAGGGACGTCTGTAATCATAGTTACGGTACCATTTGTGCTCCGCTCGATAAGCAAAGCGGGCGACGCGTGATTCAGAACCGTATCATTCTGAAGAAAAATACGCCGCTGCCCTGTGAGGCATCACAGATGTTCTACACTATGTCGCAGGGCCAGACTTCGCTGGAGATAACGATAACCCAGGGTGAGGACGCCGACCCGGCATACATAAATAAGATTGCAACGCATAAGTTTGAGCTGCCGCCGGGACGCCCTGCGGAATGTCCCATTAAAGTCACCTACCGCTATGATGTAAACCAGAGAATGCACTGCCGGTTCCAGGACCTGCAATCGGGCAGAGCGCTGGAAGTAGATTTCTGCTTAGACCACGATGGGCAATCCCGACAGGTCGGGATTCAAGAAAAGAACAGCCAGCTTGAGCATGTCACAGTTCAATAGCCATATCCGGAG
>JAFNGF010000400.1 GCA_017885385.1 Planctomycetota bacterium | reverse complement strand
TGCTGCTTGCTCTATGGTGCAGTCCGGGCTGGTCGGTTGGAGGGTCCTCGCAGGGCGTGGTCTCAAGTTCGGGGATTGGCATTCCGGTTGGCCGGGCCACGGTTCCACAAAGCGGCATCCAGAGCGGCCTGGTGCGTAGCCCGAACCCTGTCGATAATAGCGGCAGCGTGGGTAACATGATAATCACGGGCAACGTCCAGGCGGGCAAGCATTTCCGGGGGCCGGTGCCGTATCAGTCGACAACCGATTTCCGCGCGCCGCTTGGCTCGGCTTCGCTGGACTCGTTCTTGAGGTACTCAGCCGGCTCCGAAGACGACGGCGGCTACACCGAGGCATATCGCCCATTCTATTCACCGACAGGCACGGTTAGCACAATCAGGCCTGGTCAGTCCACCGCCGACCTGTCGTGGCCC
Source organism: Planctomycetota bacterium (assembly GCA_017885385.1). GTDB lineage: Bacteria > Planctomycetota > Phycisphaerae > Sedimentisphaerales > Anaerobacaceae > JAFNGF01. The sequence goes on along the minus strand of JAFNGF010000400.1, from coordinate 6,471 downwards.
GCAAGCACAAAGTTGAGAACCAATGCCGAGCTGCCGTGGAATGGGCGGCCCGGCGACGATCTTGCTGTGCAAGATGCACCTGGGACACAGAATCCGCCGGCTGGACGTGGCGCGGATTCCCTCGACCTGCTGCCGCTAAGCCCCCGGCCGATGGCCAGAACGCCACAAGAGTTGGAGAATTTGATCTCGGGTGAGATGGGTCGGGCTGCCGCCGCCTCCAGTCTCAGCTTGCCTCTGGTCCCTCGCGATGGGATGGAGGATAGAAGAGGGATCCCCGCTTTTGCGGGGACAGGCTTGCCCCTGCGGAAGCAGGGGGACGCGGCGCAGCAGGCTGAAAGCCCGACATCTGCGCAATACCGCGCGCAGATGGAGCAGTTACAGCGTGAAGTAAAGCGCATATCCGCTGAGGCGGCTGAATTGAGGCAATCTCTGCCGGCTCCGTCTGCTGAGGCGAGCCGCGGGATGAGGGACCCCCGCTTTGGTGGGGACAGGCTTGCCCCTGCGGAAGCAGTGGGACGAGGGACGATGGAGAATCCCCCGCCTCTTCCTGTCGCAAGACAAGAGCAAGGGGGCCAGCCTGATCGGGTTTCACGCCCAAGCCTGCAATCTTTCGACCCGGCTCAGGATGGGGATGTTCGTGAGCAATTCAACAAGCGGCTTAGTCCCCGCGAAGCGCGAGCCAAACTCGATAGCTTGCTGGCGTCGGCGTCACAATCCGCCCTTGGCAAGCCGAAGCAATCGCCGCCCGAATTGTCGCAGAGTACGCTCCGCTTCGACAAGGCCGGGGCAGACTCTGTGGAAGAGCTGCCTGGCACCCGAAGTCTTGTCCGCCGGATGGACGGCGGGCCGGCCCGCGACCAGCAACTCGTGATCCGAGGGACCGCCGACGAGCGAGCAGCAGCCGGGATAGGGATAGAACAGAGCGACCGTGAGGGAGCGCTCACGGGGGACAGACGACAGAAGGCAGATCCACGCTTTTACGGGGACAGGCTTGCCCCTGCGGAAGCAGGGGGANNCGCGCTGCAGGAGGTAAATAAGCTTTCCGCCCAGGAGCTGTCTGCTGAGGCTGAGCGGGTTTTGGGCGGACAGCAGGATTACGACACATATTCGGCGAACAAATTCGAGCAATACTTCAAGGCAGGCGGGGAGTATCTTAAGCAGGGCAAGTACTACCGTGCCGCGGATGCTTATACTCTGGCATCAATCTACAAACCCGGCCCCGCCGGCTCGCTTGGCAAGCCCGAAGCAGCGGCCCTTGCGTATGCCGGCAGAAGCCTGGCGTTATTTGCCGCCGGCGAATATATGAGTAGCGCTCTATTTCTCAGCAGGGCATTGCAGGCCGATCAACTGTCAGTTGTCAATTGTCAATTGTCAATTCCGAAGGATAAGCTCGACAGCCGAATAGCCGACGCCGAGGAGTGTTTACGCCTCTGCCGTGAGGCGGGATACCAAACAGGCGGTGTGGGTGAGCTGCAGTTTCTGCTGGGCTACATTTATCTGCGGAACGGTAGGTTGGCCGAGGCCAAAAAGGCGATCAGCGAGGCCTGCGAAAAGCTGCCGGACTCACCGGCTGTAATCGCACTTAAGAGAGGTATTGACAGCGCTGCGGCGGGGAGCCAACCCGCGATTAAGTAGGCCGAGCTACTTTTTGCCGTGCTCATACCAATTCTATTTACCAATTGCTGATCACCTGAGACTTTGGCATCATTGGAAACCAGGAAAACGGTTTTATGATCTGTCTGCATTATCGGGCGGAGATTCTTTTATATTTGGTGGGATTTTGGCCGATAAGTAAGATATAATACGTCACAGCCGATGCGGGCAAGGGTCTGTGATTAGAAAGAGATGTCTTGGTTGGGCAGGAATTGGCTCGGTTTTCATACGTGAGAGATTTTTCTTGCGAGTAGTATTGGAACTACTATCATTCCCTGATGTTATTAGGATAGTTGTTGGTGAGCAGGAGGCATTGCAATGACCAAGGGAAGAATACTGCTGAAGCTGGTACTGGACAAGATTGGCCTGGGAGACCTGCCGGTTGGCACATTTTCAAAAAGACTGATGCTTCAAAAAAAGGTGTACTTGCTTCAGGTGACAGGGTTAGAGTTGGGCTATCACTATAACTGGTATCTCCGGGGACCCTATTGCCCCGCTTTGACTCGGGATGCTTTTACGTTGAAAGAGGAACTCGCTTCGGGTGAGCAAGACTACGAAGACTATGCACTGAGACAAGATGCTTTGCTGAGGCTTAGGAAGGCAGAAGAAATTTGGGAGGTACGCGGCGACATATCGGTTGAGCCCGAGTTTTGGGTAGAACTGCTGGCTTCACTGCACTATCTGAAGCACATCGCCTATTGGCCCGGAAGCAATGTCACAACAGAGGTGGTATTCGCAAAGCTGAAGGAGGCGAAGCCCCAGTTTGCCGATAAACCTGACTTGATAGAAAGGGCGCGGCGGAAGCTTGGCGAGATCGGACTTTGGGACCACGCGACGCTGATGTAAAGAGGGAGGCATAGCGGAGGGAATGGCTGAAGAATATCGTCACAAGATAATCATCGACCCGGTTCATGGTGACATTGGGCTGAGCGAGATCGAAACCCACCTTATTGACAGCGCTACATTTCAGCGGTTACGAAGATTGAAGCAGTTAGGTTTCGCCTCAATGGTCTACCCCAATGCGACCTACAGTCGCTTCGCGCACTCATTAGGTGTCCTGCATGTCACAAGTCGCGTAACCGAGGTTTTCCGAAGAAGTGGCCAATTGCAGGGCGATGATGATATCAAGAAGCTGAGGATAGCCGCTCTTCTCCACGACATTGGGCATTATCCGTACTCGCACCTAATGGAACTCATTGACTGGGACAGTTACGTTTCAGGCTACCTTGAAAAGAAGAGGAGTCAGAACGGGAAGAATGTCGCTAAAGTTGATCGTTACCCAAAGCATGATAAGGTAGCCGGGATAATAATCACTAAAAGGCAGGACATTAAGGAGAACCTCGAAGAGAACGATATTGAACCGGCAGAGATAGCAGCGCTCATCGAAGGTAAACATCCCAACATTCCAAATCTGCTGCACCAGAGTCTCGATGTTGACAGAATGGATTATTTAACCCGCGACTCTTTAAACACGGGTGTGCCGTATGGGAAAGTGGATTTGAATTACATATTGAACAACCTTGAGGTAACATCTGAGCGAAACACAGTACTCAACGCGAAGGCACGGTTCGCTGCAGAGCATCTGCTATTGGCTCGGTATTTCATGTTCAATACCGTGTATCTTCACAAAACGGTGTTCGGCTTTGAAGAAGTCGTCCGCCGTATCATCCTGCTTCTCCTGCAAGGAAAAGACACCATATACAGATCGGGATCGGAAATTGAGAAGATGGCCGTGACGGACGACTTTCTGGATTTCCACGATGGATATATCGACAAATTCATCGACCGCTACGCTGGCCAGAATAATGATGAGCCTCTCACAATTCTCTCCAAGGCCGTGAAGCTGCGCCGGCCACCAAAACTTATACATGAGGTGTTTGAACTCTATGACTCGCAGCGGAGCCACCCGAGCCCAAAATATGAGTTGTTTCGTAGGTGCATGGAAAGGGACTTGGAGCAAATAGCGGATAACTGTGAAATCCGCAAGGAGTGTTTGATCTGGAGGGAAACGAAAGACGTTGAATTTGAAGCCTTGAATCCCTTCACAAGCATATCCCGCGCGCCCGATATGAAGGACGAAGAAATGCGCGAATTGGTCCGGATAAAGGAGTCGTCCGGGGGCATTACGAATCTCATCGAGGACGAAAAAAGCATCATCCACTACCTCAGCCAATTGACGCTGAAAGTGATTCGGTTGTATGCTGTAGAAGGGAATGCTAGTAAGTTGGAAAAACTCAAGGCTGAAGTGAAAAAACGTCTTTGAAGAGCAGGGAGACCAAGTAAAGGATTAGGGTGGAGCCAGGAAACCAAATCACAAGTCCAAAGGTGAAGAGCAAAATTAGACAGCGAGATATAAAGATGCACGGGATGGGGGTAGTATGTAAGCGGCGTCTCCTTCGGGGGCAGATCTTTTGACTCCACTTCGTTCCGCTTAAGATGACAGACTGTGGGGGAATAGGGTGGCATTTCGTCGCTCTCCGTTCGTGGGTGGTTTGGTCCACGGGCCGGGCTTTCAGTGCTGCGATACTCGATGCTTGATGCCCGATTCTTGATATTCGAGGCTTGCTATGAGCGATGAAAAACGGATAATATTTCTGCTATGATAAAGCCAAATACAGGTTTAGATATAGAACAGGTTTTTGCTGCGGGGGGATTGATTTCGACCCGCCTTGGCCGGGTTGCCCAATTCGAGGAGCGGCCTCAGCAGGTGCAAATGGCCTGTGCGGTTGGTAAGGCCTTTCAAACCGGTCGGCATTTAGTTGTCGAGGCCGGCACCGGCGTCGGCAAAAGTTTTGCATACCTCGTCCCAGCGATAGAGCTGGCCCGCCAGAGGGCCTCCGCTCCGCGGGAACCGCAGACGGATGGCGGGCATGGCCACCGCTCCGCGCCTGCGCGGGGAGAGGCTTGCCCCTGCGAGGGACCCCGCTCCGCGGGAACACAAAGCAGGGCAAGCAAGGTGCTCATCAGCACTTTTACCATCACGCTGCAGGAACAGCTAATCAATAAGGATATTCCCTTTCTGGCCGATTGCCTGCCGGACAAATTCACAGCGGCCTTGGCAAAAGGAAGAGGCAATTATCTTTGCCGGCGTCGGCTGGACTTTGCGCTGCGCCGCCCAATGGGACTTTTCGATCCCGGCGCGCCGGGACAGCTTCGAGCTTTGAATGACTGGGCCGGCGAAACTGAGGACGGGTCTCTCAGCGACACTCCGTTTGTGCCGAGAAATCTGCTCTGGGACGCGGTCAAGAGTGAGCACGGAAACTGCCGGGGCAGAAAATGCCCGCATTTTCACGACTGCTTCTACTGGCGGGCCAGGCGCAAGCTCGAAAACGCCGACATAGTCGTGGCTAACCACGCGCTGCTATTTAGCGACCTGGCGCTCAAGGAAGAGGGGGCATCGGTTTTGCCGGATTATCGCTGCGTCATAATTGATGAGGCGCACAATATCGAGCACGTGGCGGAGGAGCACTTCGGAATTAGTATCAGCGACCGCCGGGTCAGATTTCTGCTGGACGGCCTCTACAATCCGCGCACGCGAAAAGGGCTTCTGGCGTATACCGGCGCAGATAAAGCCATCGATTTGGTCGGGCAAATAGCCGGCCAGTTGAGGCTTTTCTTTCAGAGCGTTCGTGATTGGTTTGAGCGGACACGGGATGAGACTAACGGCAGGTGCTGCAAGAATTTTGTCGATGACAGAATCTCCGGTCATCTGAAGGATTTGCGCTGCGAATTAGCCAAGCTTGCCAAGCAGACAAAAGACGTTGACGAGAGGTTTGAAATTATGCGGTTCACGGGCCGCTGTGAAGCGCTGGCGGAAGACCTGCAATGCTTTCTGATGCAGACAAAGCCCGACTACGTCTATTGGGTGGAGCTGCCGGAGGCGCCGTCGGCAGGGGAAAGAGCCGGCATCTTTTTGAAAAGTGCGGCGCTAAATGTCGGCCCTGACGTAAAGAGATGTCTATTCGATAAATACGAATCAGTCATACTAACAAGCGCCACTTTGAGTAGCGCAGCGTGCATTGATAATCATCCAGCGGTGCATGATTTCGATTTTTTTGCCGGTCGCATTGGGTTGGCGGATTTTGACGCCCTTAGACTTGGCTCTCCTTTTGACTACGATAGGCAGGTGACCGTCTATGTCGAGAAGGACCTGCCTGAGCCGAATGCGCCGGCTTTTGTTGATGCCGCGGTCCAAATGGTAAAAAAGTATATACACAAGACCGCCGGCGGCGCTTTTGTACTTTTTACCAGCTACGAGATGCTCCAGGAGTTCGCCGATAAGCTCTCGGCCTGGCTGGCGGAAAACAATTTCGCCCTGCACCAGCAGGGTGCGGGTCTGGATAGGACTGCGCTACTTGCCGGTTTCAAGGCCGGCAGCAGGTCCTGTTTGTTTGGGACCGACAGTTTCTGGCAAGGCGTAGACGTGCCCGGCGCGGCGTTACGAAACGTCATCATTGTTCGTCTGCCGTTTGCCGTGCCCGACAGGCCGCTCATCGCAGGCCGTTTGCAACAAATAAAGGCGCAAGGCGGCAATCCTTTTAACGACTATCAGCTGCCGCTGGCGATAATCAAGTTCAAGCAGGGCTTTGGCCGGCTGATCCGCAGCAAGACCGATACCGGCATCGTCGTCATTCTGGATGGCAGGATAATTAATAAATCCTACGGCTCGCAGTTTTTGGCGGCAATACCCAAGTGCAAGACCGCAATCGTCGCGCACGACTCGGGCGAAAGAAAATCAGGCCGTCAGGAAAACAGGATGTAGAATATCCGGAAATCAGGATAGCAGGCGGAATTCCGTCGCCCGTGACCCGAGCGACG
>JAFNGF010000399.1 GCA_017885385.1 Planctomycetota bacterium | reverse complement strand
CGTTTGAGCCGCCATGAGAGACTGATAACCCGCTCGGCTAACATCGATTCCATAGGGCTGTCGGGGTCCAGCTCGGCCAGCATCCGGTCGCGGTAGAGGTCAAAATCGGCCTGGCTTTCCGAGCTTATTACGTCCTGATGGGCCGTAAGTCCATGTTTGACAGCGTTTTGTGAGACGGCGTCCTTGCCCTCGGTGGTTTGGGGGCCGGTCGATTTTTGGGCATTACGACGGTTGGCGATGATTTGTGCTTCGGTAGCCATGAGGAACACCTCCTGATTTGCTCGCGATGGATCGGGATCTTCGATATTCACCAACGACCATTCACTAACAACTAGATTTGACTGGACCTGCTGGCCCCAAAGACCGTGTGGCTTAGCCACTTACAGACATGCAATCTGAAATGTCTATTTATCTCCGCCTACTGGCGGTTTATGTTTGCCTGCTGGCAAACAATTAAGAATTTTAACACATATTCAAACAAAAGTCAACAAAAAAATGACCAAAAAAGCACCTTTTTTTGGTCATCCTGAGCGCAGCCGAAGGACCTCAATCTCGTTTCGCCGCCCTGCCTGCCCCACACGAATTAGGCCCCTGCCGCCGTAAATTGGTGTGGGGAGCTCAGTCGAAGGAATCAATTATCAATAATCAATTGAAAGGCGGCAAGGGCGGGGTATATTTCGTAGCTCGTGGCCCGGGGCATGTGCCGCGAAAAACGAAATATGGCCGGACACCTTTAATTTTTCTGGGAGATGCTTTGATTGATAATTTTCTATTGATTATTTAGTATTTTGTGTTTTGAGTGCACACATGTTGGAATGTTTAAAACTTCACCCAATAGTTTAAAGTCAGAATCCATACTATGAAGAATAATTGTTGGATAACTAGCCTTCGCCTCAATGGATATTACAGCGTCACTGATTTCTTTACAAGGTTTTCCGTGAGGTGATTTCCCTCCCAAGATAGCAATTGAAGTAGATTTAATTTTTTGGAGTTTGCCTTTAGGATCATTCATTTTATTAAGTTTCGCATCATCAATGTTGGATAGTACATTAAGGGCACTTTGTTGAGATTTTAAAAAATCTTCTATTTCACAACCAGAAGAACACTTGCTTATTATTCCGATATAGTGGTCCCCTTTTTTGTATGGGTCGTGTTGAGCCGAGTTACATTTAACTAAATTGAAAAGTGACTTCCTGATATTTCCGAGAAAATAGTTTAACCACTCTAGCTCAATAAGCTTTTCTAACTTTCTTAAGAAAGGTGCTTTTCTGCTGTATTCTTTAAAGAAACGTCGGAAAAGTTTGTAAGGAAGTTCATCTGGCCTTCTTCCTATTCGTTTCATCAAGCCGTCTAAGCGAGATTCGGCTTCATCTAAAGTACCAGAATCAACTGTAATGGTATGAACAAGAATAGTATCGTTTAGAATATTTAGCTTATATTCATTTTTAACATATACCGAACAATAACAAGGCTTCTGAGATAACTCTTTGTTAAGATAACATCTCTTTTCATCTTCCCATGTTTTGCTGATTTGTGTAGAAGTGTCTAAAAAGAAAGCTTCATCCCCATCTACCATAACAATTATTCTCCGAATTCATCTATGGCTTTTTGTGTATTAGGTAATAATGAGAGCCCAGACTCAACTAGTTGGAGATGATATTCTGCAAAAGAGTCTTTATCACAATTTACTTGTTTTTCATAAATCGTTTCTATACCGTTCTTAAGTAAATCCAGTTGCTCTTGTGTTATCGTTTCGGCATAATTGTAGGAAAAGACATCTTTAAGAGTAGAGACAAACCAAGATAGATATTTTGCATCATATTCTTCTAGTTCTTCTTCAAACTTCGATAGACCATCTTTAAGTTCATTGCACCAGATAATGCGATTCGAGAAATCAGAAAAGTCTTCTTCGAGTTTTTCGAAAATAGTTCTTATGTTTAGAGGGATATTTATCGGGCGAGACGCAAATTTTGATTGAGCAAAGATTTGGCCTTTCCATACATCACTTTTTGCTTGTTCACGCAGATCGTTAACGATTGCTTTTATATCTCTCACTTCCGCATCAAGTTGGTCGAACTTATGAGTGTAAAGTGTTTTTGCTCTTGCCCATTCGTCCCTGAATGATGGTGGATTATCTTCTTGGGAAGATACAGAAGGACGTTTTTTTAATAAAATATTTTCCATTTTAGAATATCTCTAAAATTTGCCGTAAATTATCAATCAGTTTTGCAACATCCTTTTTCTGTAACTCTAATGTTATTTGCTTTGGTTCAGCGACGGTAGGCAATTGAATGCTAAAACCTCCACCTAATAATTTAGCGCTATATGGCTCAAAGTCCGGTCGCGAATAAATAATTGATAAAGTTGCATATTCAAGGTTATCAAGTTTACCAAGTTTATCATCGAATACTTTTCGCTTTGTTTCCCATTTAATATCTTTCAGCAATAAACCTTTCGCCGTTTTCTTGAATATTACTTCTTGCTTCAAAGCTTTAGGGATTGGTAAAACTTTATTTGTTTCTTCTAATCTCCAAAGAAATTCGTCAATGCCAACATCTTTAATTATTGTTGGCGGAATGTTTTCTTGAACTCCTTTTGTTTTATTAGAGAAAAACGAAGCCATCATAAGAGACTCTATCTCTGTTGAAACTATTGCCATGAAATTTTCAAAAGAAATTTGGCCTTTGATTCTTTCAGTAACATAAGCTTTGATTTCTGAGGGAGCTAGAGTAAATTCAGGTTCGCCACTTGAACCAACGTCAAGTTCAATTTTCTTCTCTTTTAATAACTCAGCAATTATACCAAGTGTTAAACTGAATATTTCTCTTCCCTCAGTTCCAGGTTTAGCTCTAGAGATTTCTTGGCTTTTGTCAGTTTTCTTACCTTTTTTCCCAGACATATTTCAAAACTCGTAAAAAAGATAGATTTATCTAAAAAACGCGTATTTTAGTTTTTCCAGCACATAGAAATAATATCTTTTATGATATCGGCAAATTGATTGCCCGGGCTTAATCACTAATCCGTTCCGATGAAGATACATGAATTTTAGCATATTTTACTATAGAGTCAAATAAGTATTTAGCTAAATAAATGTTGAGTAAATGTCTTTTTCTCAAAAACCCGCAATTCCAGCCAAAAATTTCATATCTCTTATCTCCCTTCGGCCCATTCGACACTTCGGCAACGCTCAGTGCAGGCTGCGCTCAGAGCAGCCTGTGCCGTAGCCGGCGACGCCGGGCCGCAGCGGGAGTGGTCGCCCTGGCCGATGCAAGCAACAGGTGGCACCGTCAGGCACAGCCGGTCTCTCGCCGGCGGTCATCAGGCGACCGGGGCAGCACTCGTAGGGTGCGATGAAATCGCACCGATTATGTGGTAATATGGAAATGGTGCGAAATATCGCACCCTACGTGGTTATCAGCCCGACCCAAGACCCCCCCTGAAAGGGGGGGCTAAATTAGCCCCACGTTCCAGGTGGGGTCGGCCTGCGTCGTCATAAGGCAGTTCCCTCGACCCTTCAACTGGGTTCAGGGCAAGCTTTTTTCGCTCGGGACGGGCCTGANNGCTCTCACTCGACTATATTGACCCAGTAAGTGCCGTAATAGTATTGGCCGGTCTTCAATCGCCCGACAACGTGCAACTTGACTTTCCCGTTTTCCGGTACAGCCGCCAGCAGCTTGGCTTTATCAAAGAACGCAAAGACGTTCGTACGCACAGTGCCTTCATCGTCGTACTCAACCGCGTATTGATGCACTGATTTAATTGCGCCCGGATAAAGTAGTGACGGCTGCTCAATATCGACCATATCCTCAGCGATGCCGGGCAAACGAGCCAATGCCAATACGTATGGCATCATGCCGTTGCTGCGTTCAATTACTGTCGGCCATATCCACAGGACAGATTCAATTGGACCAACGACGGTAATAACGACGTAGTCCGGCGAAGAATCTTGTGTTCCATTGTTGACGATCAGCTCAATTGTATGCTGGCCGATCGGCAGGTCGATGGTCGGCGAGACGCCGGTCGCGGTATAAGGCTCACCGTCGACCGTCCAGCTCCATTTATATGTCAGTGGATGGCCGTCGGGGTCGGCTGACTTTGAGCCATCGAGTTTGACTTCGGCAATTCCATCCTTAGCGTATCGCCACCTCAGGGTGTGCGAACCCGCGGGGATGTCATAAGTTTTCTGCTGCCAATCGAGCGAGCCGCTGATGCGGTCCTTGCGAACGCCGTCGATGTAGAACTCCAGGAAGTCATAATCGGCCTGGGAAGATACCTTCCAGTAAAACTTCACTGTTCCCGGGCCGTTCACGACCGTCTGCACCCAAGATTCCTGGCCCTGCGAAATCTTGCCGCTCTGTGCGGCGTCTCCGCCATAGTAGAACGTTGTTGTCTGAGCGAACCAGTCGGCGTTGCCGCCGGTGGTTAGACTCAAAGCCGTGTCCAGCGCCTGGGAAAGGTCGCCCGCAGGCGGAGTGCTCGGCTCCCACTCGAATTTATCTACCCAGCCGCAATCGCCGGCAAAATTCACACTCTCGTCCTTGGTATACCGCCATTTCAGCGTGTGCGAGCCCGCAGGGATATCATAAGTCTTCTGCTGCCAGTCCACCGAGCCGCTGATCTGGTCCTGGCGAGTCCCGTTAATGTAGAACTCCAGAAAGTCGTAATTGGCCTCAGAAGATACCTTCCAATAGAACCTGGCGACTCCCGGCCCATCCACCGTCGTTTGCATCCAGGAGTCCTGACTATGTGAGATGTCTCCACTCTGCGCGGCATCTCCGCCGTAGTAGGATGTCTTAGTCTGGGCAAACCAGTCGACGTTGCCGCCTGTGGTGAAGCTCGATGTCGTGTCCAAAGCTTCAGAGAGATCGCCAACGGGCGGGGGCGGAGCGGTCGGCTCCCACTCAAACTTATCTACCCAGCCGCAGTCGCTGCCAGAGTCCACGCTTGTGTCCTTCATATATCGCCATCTCAGCGTGTGCGAGCCGGAGGGGATATCATAAGTTTTCTGCTGCCAGGGCGCTGAGCCGCTGATCCAGGCCTGGCGGGCGCCGTCGATGTAGAACTCCAGAAAGTCGTAATTGGCCTCAGACGATGCCTTCCAATAGAACCTGGCGACTCCCGGCCCTTCCACCACCGTTTGCATCCAGGAATTCTGTGTGTGTGAGATGTCTCCACTCTGCGCTGCATCTCCGCCGTAGTAGGACGTCTTGGTCTGGGCAAACCAGTGGGCATCGCCACCGGTGGTGAAAAGCAAATGTGTGTCCACCGCCTCGGACAGCTTGCTGGGAGGCGGGGGGGGCGGAGGCTCAATAACCGGCGCCCACTCGAGCTTATCCAGCCAGCCGCAATCGCTGCCGAAGTCCACCGGGCCGCCGACCCATGCGTAGGCGGTTTGATCCTTGCCTGCATTGGCTATCGGGGCATGACCGACAATCTGGAATTCATACGCCCCCATATCCACAATTGGCGGCGTGCCCTTGCCCGTGTCAGCAGTAGCAGGATCATCGACGAAACGCGGACGCCAATCGTAGTCGACGTGCACCGAGGATGGGACAGCCGTGTTATCACCTGCATCTATACACGGTGAGCCTGCTAAGAGGTGCAGATCTGTGCTGCCATCCGGGCTGTCCACGAATAACGGGTTGGCATTAATATTGCCCTCGCCCGGCCAACCTCCACGAACGTCGCTGTACGTGACCACGATCGTGGAGCCGTCGTTGTTCCATATTTCGTGCCCGTCTTCCCAGATGATACAGTTGGCTATGACCAGATTGCTTGCCCACAAATACTTGGGGTAGGAATCGCAAGACAGAGCTTTTCCGTTAGGTGCCGAGTTTCCGGCAAATGTGCAGTTGATCAGGGTCACGTTGGTGAAGGCGTTGCTAATAGCCCCACCACTGGAACCGGCTGAGTTTCCGGTGAATATGCAGTTCACAAACGATGCGCTGCTTTCGTAGCCATTATAGACGCCGCCTCCCGAGGTCTCTGCCTGGTTGTTGGTGATTTTGCAGCCTTTCAGTATCGGGCTGCTGCCGGAGCTATTGTGTATGCCGCCGCCATAGAAGCCCGCCCAGTTATCGGCAATTTTGCAGTCAATCAGCGTGGGGCCGCCCTCGTCGTGTTCTATTGCACCGCCGGCGAATATAGCCGAATTGTAGAGGAATGTGCAGCTCCTCACCGTATGTCTGCCGAAGGAGCTAAGCATGCCGCCGCCGCTGTCGTTATACCATAGTCCATCTGCGTTACCGCTGGTTATGGTGAAGCCGTCCAGAATGGCAGATTCCTCTGTCCCGTCGGCTGTTACTACGTGGTAACTATTCTCTTGGTTGTGCAGCGGCAGTGGACTGTCGTCGCCGTTAAGGTCGCCGCTCAGGATGGTTTCATAGAGGTTGATATCTCGGGCGTTGGGGTTAGAACTGCCGTAGCCGGCATAACCGCCCTTGATAGCCGCGCCGTTGATGAGGCCGAACGTTGCCGTCCGGTCGCCCGCCGGGCCTGCCGGCTTGTAAACGCCCTGCGCTACGCGAACCTCGTTGACAATGTCGCCTCCGGCTGCCGCGACGCTCAAGGCGTCCTGCAGATCGGTGAACGCATCTTCCCAGCTCGTGCCGTTGTTGGCGCCAGGAGCATCGGCATCGACGTATACGATATTATCGTTATCGCTTTCGGTCGCTGCAAGGGTGGCACTATCCAGGCCGAGGCCGCTAATCTGGAAGACGGCTTCGCCGTTGGAGTGGTCGCCGTCCTCTGCAGCCGCGAGCGTAACGGTCTGCGGATGCCCGTAATTGGACGAGTTGAAGGTCAGCGATGCCCCGGAGCCGATCGTAATATCAGGATCGCCCCAGTAGTGAGCAACAGTCACTGCCGCCACCCCCAAGGGATCCATAGCCAGCGCCACGGTAAACGTGGCTGTTCCGCCTTCCGGAACGGCCAGCGAGGTTGTGCTCAACAAGAAACCTTGATTGGGTCCTTCATACGCCCCCATATCGACGATCGGCGGTGTGCCGCTGCCCGTGTCCGGCGTGTGAGGGTCATCTGTGAAGCGCGGATCTCCACCCAGGTCCACAGTCACTGATGGTGGAAGTGCCGCGTTGTCCCCCGCATCGAGGCAGGCAGAGCCGCCCAGTAAGCGGAGGTTGTCGTCTTCTGTGCCCGCCACATTATCCGGTCCTTTCGGGTCTACGAACAGGGGATCGGCGTCGATGTTACCCACGCCGGGCCAGCCGCCTTGCACATCGCTGTAGGACACTGTGGCGGCACCTCCAATCTGCGAGGAAGTATTAGCCCACAAAATGCAGTTAGCTAATATCGGGTTGCTGCTTTCTGCGTTGTCGATTGCGCTGCCGTGTTCCGCAGAGTTGTCGGTGAGCGTGCAGTTTATCAAGGTCGGGCTGCTGTCTACATTGTATATACCGCCACCCCAGAATGGGGCCGAGTTTCCGCCGATAGCGCAATTAACAAGTACCGGGCTGCTGCCGGAATTGGACATTCCACCGCCGCAGCCCCAGTATCCGGTCGCATTGGCGCCGATTAGACAATTGGTCAACGTTGGGTCACTGTTAGAGTTCGCCGCTGCGCCGCCCAAGCGCTCGGCTGCGTTGCCGGTGAAGGTGCAGCTGGNNCAAGGTCGGGCTGCTGTTTTCGTTGAGCATACCTCCACCGTGATGCCCTGCCGAATTCCCGGTAATAGTGCAGCTATCCAGCGTTGGGCTGCCGTTGCTGATGTAAAGTCCACCGCCCCCATCGTGCGGATAGAGCGCCGGATCACCCAAGGCGTTGCCCGCAGTAATCGTGAAGCCATCCAGTACTGCGGTGGCGGCCACTCCGCTGCCCGTAACAACATGGTAGCTATTTTCGGCTCGGGTGGATTCAACAAGTAAATCAGCCGCGCGACTGACCGCAGCGTCATCACCGGCCAGGTCTCCGCTCAAGATAGTCTCATAAGATTCGATATCTCGTGCATCCGGGTTTGGCTCACCAAAACCGGCGTAGCCGCCTTTGATAGTGACGCCGTTTTTAAGCTGAAATGCCGCCTGTGGGTTGCCCAGCGTGATACCGGCTCCGCGGTCGGGCTTGTAAACGCCCTGTGCCACCCGAATTTCGGAGCCGCCTGCGGCGGCGGCTAAGGCGTCCTGCAGGTAGTTAAAAGCGTTTGCCCAGCTTGAGCCGTCGTTGCTGCCGCCGGCATCAGCATCGACAAAGATGATTGGCCCTGCTTTAATCGCATTAGAAGCGCCCAGCAACAATGTCGCCATTATGAACCATCTACTTAGGCATTTTCCTGCTGTCATGTTCGTCCTCCTTTCCCGCCTCGGCTCGTGCCTTCTCCGAGACGAGCTGCCACGTTTGGACTGCTAAAAATCGCGTTAATTTTTTGCTACAGAGAGCACATCGCGGCCTTTGGCCGCAACCAAATCCGGACCACTAAATCCCAAATCCGAAACGTAACCGTTCACAGCGATAAATCAGCGTTTTTATGTCATTGCGAGGCCTTTAGGCCGAAGCAATCCTACCATCT
>JAFNGF010000398.1 GCA_017885385.1 Planctomycetota bacterium | reverse complement strand
GTGACAGTTCTGAGATAGTTTCTAAATACTCAGACCCTTTTCAGCGCAAGACCGGCGGTGCTCAGCCGCCTGCTTGAAGCTGTTTCTCATCCAGCTTTTCCTTCATAAACTTGGCGGCCCGCCAGGCATAATCTTTGCCGAAATCAATGCACTTGTGCATTCCCTGATTAAAGGACTTTGCGAATTCGTCTGATTTGAAGGCCGCGTATGTGAGGTCTTTGGTGCCGGCTTGGGCAGTTGACTTTTCGGGCGCCGGCGCTAGAGTATAAATTGCCGTTGCATAGCCGGAGAAGTAGACTATCAGCAAGAAAATAATTTTGGTTCTCCAACCGCACACTGGAGGCTACCCCCTTCCGAATGTTATATTCATTTCGGCCATCCCCCGCCCCAGCCGTTCACACGAGCTTCTACTAAATACTTACGATAAAAACGCCTGTGTGCCAAACAGACTGCCAATTTTCAATTGGGCTTCAAAATTGTTTTGCAGAAATCTGGAATCCAAGACTGTCAATTTATAAGACTTCTTTGAGATTCTGGCAGACAATTGCGATCCGGTCTTTGGTCAGGTTATTGTGAAAAGGCAGGGCGATAGTGCTATCGGATACGGCCTCGGTAACGGGGAAATCGCCTCGCTTATAGCCGAATCGCTCAGCGATAAACGGCTGCAGATGCACAGCGGGAAAGTAATTGCCCACTTGGATGTTCCGGCTTCTCATAGCCTGCAGAATCTGGTCGCGTTTCTGGGCCGAAAAACCATCTTTCAAGCGGACGACAAAAACGAACCAGCTCAAATTGCAGCCCTCCACAGCGGCAGGCACTATCAATCTACCGTCGTCTGCCAACATTTCCTGGTACCATCTTGCGACCTGCTGGCGTTTGGCTTTTATTTGGTCTATTCTGCGAAGCTGCACGATGCCCAGCGCGCAGTTAATGTCACTGAGCCTGAAGTTATAGCCTAACCGTTCGTGAGCCAGCCACTTGCTGTTTTTGCTTCTGCCCTGATTCCGCAGCGACACGCAGGTATCCGCCAGGTCGTCGCGGTCGGTCAAAATCATTCCACCCTCGCCGGTAGTTATCTGCTTATTCGGGTAAAAGCCAAAGACACTCATTGTGCCGAATGTGCCTGCCTTTTTTCCGTTCAACGTGGAGCCCAGCGCTTCGCAGGCGTCTTCGATTACCATTAGATTGTGTTTTCGGGCAATTTCGCAGACCTTGTCGATGCCTGCGGGGTTGCTGAAGACCTCTACCGGCAGAATTGCCTTTGTCCGGCGAGAAATCTTCGATTCAATTTTTGCAGCGTCGATGTTTAGGCTTTCCGGGTCAATGTCAACAAAGACCGGCTTGGCCCCGGCCATCATAATAGAATTCGCAGATGCGATGAAGGTAAATGGGGTGGTAATGACCTCATCGCCAGGCCCGATGCCCAGTGCCAGCATACACAAGAACAAGCCGCTCGTTCCACTGCTGACGGCCGCGGCACGTTTGACGCCGATGTACTCAGCAAATGCCTGCTCGAATTCTGCCACTTTAGGGCCGAGCGAAAGATTGGGACTGCGAAGGACCGAACAGACGGCTTCGACTTCCTCTTCGGTTATGTCCGGCCGTGATAAATATATCTGCATGAGAAAGTTCTCCTGGTCAAACTAATGCGGTGCTGATTTTACAGAGGAATTGTACCGCCATCGGTGGGCAAATTAAAGACATTTTCTGAGGCCGGGCGAACCAGCGGCGGATGGCACAAAAGAAAAACCTGCGGTGAAACCGCCCCGGAAAGAAAACCCCACGTGAAACGTGGGGCTAAATATCTCTCGACCCGGCTCGAGACGGGTTTAGCCCCTATCCTCGGCGGCGGCAAATGCCCAAAGCACTTATGGGACGTAAGGTTCGCGAGTCAGGCATTTATCAGCTTCAAGGCGCAAATT
Source organism: Planctomycetota bacterium (assembly GCA_017885385.1). Classification (GTDB taxonomy): domain Bacteria; phylum Planctomycetota; class Phycisphaerae; order Sedimentisphaerales; family Anaerobacaceae; genus JAFNGF01. The sequence goes on along the minus strand of JAFNGF010000398.1, from coordinate 25,197 downwards.
GTGGCTTCTGTGCTAAACGAGGTCTGGTTTAAGGCCGAATTAAAGTACGGCTTGAATTCGTATTACTGGGAATTTGAACAATGGCAAAAGGCAAAAACGTACTGACCACAGGTGATGTAGCCAGGATTTGTAACGTAGCTCCTCGAACGGTGTCGAAGTGGTTTGATACCGGCCAGCTCAAGGGCTACCGCATCCCAGGCAGCAAGGACCGGCGAATACCTGTAAGCGAGCTGATCAGGTTTATGAGAGCACATAACATACCTGCGGCAAGCCTGCCCGTCGGCAAGATTCGGATTTTGGTTGCTGACAGTCACGAGGAGTCAGCCTCGGCTCTGGCCAACGCCTTGAAAACCAAAGCCGGTTATGAAGTGCAAATCGTCCTGGGCAATTTTGAAGCCGGCGTCACCATCGAAAAATTTGCCCCACACGTCCTGCTGGTAAACCTTTTAGCTAAAGGCATTGATGCAGCGGGCATTTGCAGGAACATCCGTACCGATGAAGATTTGCAGACCATTAAGGTTATTGCTCTTGCCAACCATTTAAGCGGTTCGGAATCTGCGGCGCTGTTGCAGAAGGGCTTTGATGGCGCGGTGTCTGACTCTTCTGATGTTACCGAGGTGATCAAGAAGATCGAGGAGGCGATCGCCATTATCTATTAGCCCGCCATTGGCGGGGCGGTTCGCTCTAGACCGTAAAGGAAAAAGCCCGTCTGCAGTATGTGTTTAGCCAACTTTGGACACTTCCATCCCCAAGGCCCGCCCCTCCGGCTACGGCTTGGCGCTTTTCCGAGACGAGTGCTTGCGCAGGGCCAGGCTTGAGGCTGCCACTCCCGTCGCAGTTTACAGCGGGGGTCCGACGCCGTCCCGGCCCCTGCTTCCGCAGGGGCAAGCTTGTCCCCGCGAACGCGGGGAGCTAAACATTCACAGACTATGTCCAAAGACTGCGCCAATAGAGCTTCGAGACGTTGCCCGCGATGCGGTACAGCCATGCCTCCAACGCCTTGCCGTTTCTTAGCTGGCCTATGTGTCGCCAGGCTCGCAGAAAGGTCTCTTGTGTCAGGTCTTCGCTGAGCTGCCGGCCGTGGCCGAGCCTTCGCATAGATCGGTATATCCGTTCATGGTATCTATCGACAAGCTCGGCTGCCGCTTCACGGTCGCCGGCGGTAAGTCTGGCAGCTAGCGAGTCTTGCCCATTATCTGAGTGCCTCTGCCCTGTTTCAGGGTCGCTTCTTCCGATTTCAAGATGCGCTTGGGCGGGCTCTTGTTCCTTTGGTTGTGAATTTTTCTCCATTGCTTTTGGCCTTATTTTGCCTAACAGGCAATATACATAAGGCAGTGTTCTTGCACAATCCAAAACCGCACTTGAGCGGCGTTGACCAGCTCTTTACGTTGGCAATTGTTCGATCGCGACACAGTGCTATAATAAACGCTGAGATTTGTTTAGCCGTCGCCGGTACGGCGACGGTATACGCAATGAACGTCAGGCGGTATGACTTTTTTGCCAGCGGATATTAAGTCCTTTAGCGAAACGGTTCAGCAGTTGTGGCAGCGGATGAATCCGTGTACGCTTTGTCCGCGCAGGTGTAAGGTGGACCGAAGCAACGGCCAAACCGGCTTTTGCGGCATCGGCGATATGCCGCTGGTTAGCTCCGTGGGGCCTCATTTCGGCGAAGAAAGCGTCCTGGTGGGGCATGGCGGCTCGGGCACAATATTTTTTGCCGGCTGCAACTTAGGCTGCGTCTTTTGCCAGAATTTCGACATCAGTCATCATCGCCGCGGACGGCAGGTTACGATTGAGGAGTTGGCTCAATCTATGCTCGAACTGCAGGATTACGGCTGCGTCAATATCAATTTCGTCACGCCCATGCACGTTATTGGAGCTATCGTTGCCGCCATCGAATTGGCGCGAAAATCCGGATTGACGCTGGCGACCGTTTATAATTCGGGCGGATACGACCTGGTTGAAACGCTCCAATTGCTTGAGGGCTACATAGATATTTATATGCCCGATATGAAGTATTCGGACCCCACGGTGGCGAAAGAACTCTCGGCTGCGCCGGACTATCCGGAGGTAAACTTTGCCGCTGTCAAGGAGATGCACCGCCAGGTCGGCGACCTTCAGGCGGAAAATGGCCTGGCTACACGCGGCCTTTTGATAAGGCATCTGGTGCTGCCGAACGGCCTGGCTGGCAGCGTCAAGATTATAGACTTTTTAGCAGAGCAAATTTCACCGAAGACGGTGATTAACGTTATGGACCAGTATCGTCCCTGCTACAAAGCCTTTTCGCACCCCCAAATAAACCGCCGACCCAACCTGCAGGAAATCGACTCCGTCCGCCAGTACGTACTCCAAAAAGGCCTGAACGTACTCGTCTAATAAAACACCAACTGAAGAAATAGCTTCAAACAAGTTTTAAGGCGCCACCCTATTTTGAGTCCTCTCTTGACCAGCCCCCCACCATAGAAGCCTTGTGAAGTTCGTTCTCGGACATTCCGTGTGGGCCTGCCTAATCATCTTCGCTTGCTCCAATGAAACGTCATAATCGCGTCTCATGGCGCATATATAGATATGCGCCAATGGTCGCGACAAATAAGATCACGACCGCTATCCAATGTAGAGCCGCCACGCCAACGAGTAAAGGGCTGAGAATGACGGCTAGAATGGCACCCAAGATTCCAGCAAAGTCGAGGACCAGTGAAGCTGGACCTCTGGTTTCCTCGATAGACCCCAATGGTGACCCCCTAAAGGTATCTCCCTCTTCTCTATACCGTTCTGTAATGCTGATGTTGAAGTGATGCACCCAAACCGAGGAATCCATTGCAGCAATCGAAAGGACCAGATTAGAGACTGTGGCATCGAAACTCACCAGCGCCACGAGCACTAGCATACCTCGCGCGACACTCGGAGACGCAAAGGAAAGGACCGTTCCCCCGACTATAATCCCCGCTAACTGAGCCCAGAGAAATCTCGATAATGTCTTGGGGGTTGGTGAACGTCCTAAAGAAGGAGCTCCTTCAGCCAAAAAGGGCATTTCAAGGGCACTCAGCGTGCTTGCCACGTCACCAAACCTACCGCCACAAGCCAGAAGCAGTAGACAAATGAATGGTAGCTGCGCAGTCATTCCAGTCGGTACCACTCTCGGCAACCAGTCAGCCCCTTCTGATTCGAAGAGCCAGGCCACCGGAAGGCTCATAAAGGAGAAAAACAGATACTTAACCCAATACATGCATTGACCTCTATTCGGACAAAGTTTTATACCGTGGGGTCTTAACTGACCCGGTTTACTTATCCGTTGACAGGCCGATTTGTTGACTTATACCTTTTAGCAATAGCCTGTCAATATTAAATTTCTGGCTCATAGCTCGTAGTCTCGCCAAGATATAATTCACGCCTCACGAGACACGTAATTGCTCTTTCAGTGTTCTTGCATTTTCAATGGCGTACGCATGGCCGTCGTTATTGAAATAGGCGTAGACACTCCGAACGTCTGCGGTATGTTCTTCTATCCACTCGGCCCAATTTTTTAGGGCCGATTTGCTGTAGTTTCCGTCATATCTGCCTATTGTGCCGTGAAAGCGAACGTAGATTACGTCGCCGGTCATGATTCGCGGCGTCGGGACGCCGGACAAATCGTGGATACAAAAGCCCACGCCAAATTTGTCGAGCAGGTCGTATGTATCCTGCGAAAACCAGCTTTCGTGCCTGAATTCGAAAACGGCGGTTCTATTTTTGGGCAGAAGATTCAGAAAGTCTGTCAGCCGATCAAGGTCTTTGTGGAAGCCGGGCGGCAGTTGATAAAGAATGGGGCCGAGATTCTCCTTCAGTAACTCTGCTCGCTCGAAAAACCGGGGCAGCGTTTCTTCAGCGTCTTTCAGTCTCTTAATGTGGGTGATAAATCGATTAGCTTTTACGGCGTAGAGAAAATTCTTTGGCGCTTGTTTGTGCCAGTTCTTGAAAGTCTCTTGTTTTGGCAGTTGATAGAACGTGTTATTGATTTCTACGGTATCAAAGTCTTTCGCGTAGTACTCGAACCATTTGCTCTTTGGCAGCTTGTCGGGATAATACAGCCCTTCCCAGTGACTGTAATGCCAGCCGGATGTGCCTATTCGAATATCGCAGTGGGTGTGACTCATACGCGATATTTTAGCACTTTCCAGAGTTCTGAAAACTTCTATAATATCAACCTGGGAAGTTACGTGCGCAGCCGGTTAACCCGCCAATAAATTGGCGGGCTGAATACGCCGGTACACCTGGTGCGGCAATAAGGGATAGCAATATGGATTTTGGCCCGCAACAAATTGGCAAATGGCTAATCTTAGCAGGGATTATCGTGGCGGTGATGGGTGCCCTTATGGTGCTGCTGGGTCGAGCTGGCCTATTTAGATTGCCGGGCGATCTGCAGTTCAGCGGGAGAAACTGGCGGATATACTTTCCCATCGCCAGCTGCATAATAATCTCGGTAATCCTGACGCTTATTCTGTGGGCTATCAGTTATTTCCGCCGATGAAAGAGAAATGCCCCCCCAGGACAGGCCTGGGGGCTAAACGACTACTCCAATTTCTTGTAGAACTCCGCTTCGCGGTCGGAAAGTCTTTTCTGCTCAATCATTGTGCGAATCCGCTGCAGGTCGACGTCTCTCGGCTGACCGGCGGAAGATGCTGCTGCAACCGGATGTTCAATGCCGGCAGGAATGACCTGCATGAACCTTTTGACCGAGATTGCCGATAAAAGTGTCCCTACCGCCAGGACGGCAACTACAAAATAGAAAGACTGTCGCTCGTTGCTCGTCGCTCGTCGTTCGGGAACGACAAACGGGGCACGGGTCACGGGCGACGGTTGTTCAAAGCGGCATCTGTCACAATATATGCAGTCCAGTTGATCGTTAAGCGTAAGCCCGAACTCGCAGAAGGCGAATCTCTTTGCCGGCAAGTGCCGCTTCAGAATTGCGACTTTGTTAAGCAGCGACAGGAAAGCCCCCGCCGGGCACAAATACCGGCACCAGAAGCGCGTGTAGAAAACCGAGCCTACCAGGGCTATCGCCGCCACCACCAATATTGACAATCGCCGGAATTGAAAATTGAAAATTGAAATAAGCGGGTCTGTTCCAAGTGTAGTTCGGTCCCTCGAAAGAAAGAATATGATTATTAAGAGAAAAAGGACCGCGTATTTGATGAATCTCGCTATCCGCATATTTTTTACCGTTATAGTGGGCTTAAATCTCTGTGGAATTATGTGGCCGAGAAGCTCCTGAGCCGCGCCGAACGGACAGATGTAGCCGCAATAGATGTTGCCGAAAAGTGCAACCAAAAGCGGCACTGCTACGACCAACAAAAATACGCCTGTCAGTCCCGCCGCAGGGGCGTTAAAAGACAGCAAGGTCGCGATTTGTTCGCTTGAAAACTGGGCGTTGAGCAGGATGCCGCCGACGGCAAGATTCAACGTGAGCACAGCCAATCGGCTCCAGAAGCCGCCGTGGCAGATCACAATCAAGGCGAGCGAGAAAGCAGCAACCAGATATACAGCGTGTCTGTCGGGCAGATACTTAGCCTGATCAATCCGGCCTGTGGGCATCGCTTCAATAGTCTGGCCGAGAACCTGCCCGGCGAATCTGTGACTGGATTTTTCAATCGCTGAGAGAATGGCCTGCGAGCTTATAGTTGCGCCGGTTACCGCATCAACCGCAGCGAATGGTTGAGGCTGAAAGAGTTTGTGTCCCTTCAGACCGTTCTGCCAATCGCCAAGCAGGTCGAGATAGGCAGGAGTCTCGTTCGAGCTCAGTATGTGGAAATTGATTAGCGAGCCGTTTGGGTCAACGTAAACAGCCAGATTCATCTTTCCGCCGAAGCCTCGCACTTCCGGTGCAAGGTCTGTGGAGCTGAAGATATAGCCCGTCAGTCTGTCGTTCGCGTCGTGCACGCTAAAGTGGCTGACTTTGCGACCGCTGTCGGCAAGGACCGTTGACGCCTGCTCAATGCGCAACTGGCCGGCAAGCGCCTGAGCTGCATGCGGCGGCAGTGCTGGCCGAAGTTTTGTGCCCGCCTCGGCAAGCAAATTCGAGCAAAGAATAATGGATACAGCGATGCCAAATAAAACGTAGCCTAGCCGGGCCAATTGAAAATCCAAAATCGAAAATCGAAAATCAAAAATTGTCCGCTTGTAGGCGCTCATCGCTATAAGCGGCACATTGGCCAGCACCAACAAGATGAATACAAAAAGTGTCGCTTTTGTCCCCAGCACGGGGACAAGAGCAAGGCCGGTCAGCAGCCCGCCGACCGTGGCGCCGATGTGGTCGGCGGTTTCGAGCTTGCTGCCGATTCGGCCGGCCTCGAAGCCGGAATCGGCAAGCTGTTTGGCGCCAAGCGGAAAGTAGCAGCCGGCGGCAAGACCGCATAAAATAAATGCCGCTGCGAAGAATGTGTGCGTCTGCTGCTGGCTGGGCCAAGAGCCAACCGCGGTGAGGATTACCGCGTGCCCTGTGATTACGGCAAATAATAACCAAGCAGGATGCGAGACCCGCTTGACGAGTGACGTGACAAAGGCTGCCCCAGCGGTCAAGCCAACCATAAATAAGGACGAGATAATCCCGACGTGTAAGTACAACGAGCCAAATTGAGTCTGGTACAGGTACATCAGCACAATAACTGCCCCGATTCCTATCAGGCCGGCTGAAAAAATCAGAAACATGCTGTCGAAGCTCGACGTCTCGGGCTGCTGACCGGCTGTCGATTGCCGGCCTGCGGGCTGCGTCAAGATATAAAGGCCCCGCACAGCTATCAGAACCAGAATAGGGATAACATAAACCAATGGGCCCGCCAGAGCCAGATGCTTAACGAGTCTGGCAACCGGCGCCCCGGATTGCTTGGCCGCCAGCAGCAAGCTGTATAGATGGGTCAAAGGCCGCCCATCTTGGTTGACCAGCATATCTTCCGGCAGATCCGCGGTTGAATAGGCGGCAAGTGCAGCGGCTGCTCGGTCGGGCAGATAAACCGAAAGTAAAGCCTGTGCGGAAAAAACTCGGCTTGCGCCCTCGATTTTTGCAAAGCGGTCGCGCAAAATGCCTGGCTCGCCGGTTACGTTTTCGCAGTCCGATGCGATAAACCAGGTATCTTCGCCCGGCACTAGAACCAGCTTGGAGAAAACCTTCTGGAGCGTTATTTTCGTGGAGGCGCCAAGATTTATTAGCTCGGCGCCCATAATATTTTCCCCGCCCGCCACGCGCACTGCCAAGAGACCGTCGGAGGTAAGAGATTCTTTAACCTGGGCATAAAATTCGAGCGTGTAATACCGATTCAAGACCGAGCTGGTTGCCTCGGGCAGATTGAGCACCACTATGTCATAATATTGTTTCTTTTCACCAAGTAGCGAGCGGACGTCGCCGACGGTGCGGTGAAATCGCGCATCGCTGGTCTTGAGCTCCGCGGGTATGAAGGCGTCAACTTTCTGCATGTATTCGCTGTCACAGTGTGCCCAGCTTATGATTTGGATTTGCGGCAGCTGCAGGAGCTGATAGCAGAGTCCCAGCCCTGAGCCGACCACAAGAACCGTCTTTGCAGCGGGATTTTGTGACAGACAAATTGCTGCGATTCGTCCGGCTGACTCCCGGTTCGGCAGAACTTCGCAGGTGCTGCCTTGGCGAACGGCTATCCATTGGCCCTGATAGATGCCGTAGAGGTACTCAGCCTGAGCGGTCTGGAATGAGCCTATCAGTGCATCTCTGGGCAGCAGCTTGGTCCATTTCATAATTCTGACGCGGCGCGTTAAAGTCTTGTCCAGGCCGGCGGCAAGACAAAGCAAGACAAGAACCGGCAGAAGAAGCATCCACCCACGTAGGGTATGCAGATTTCTGCATACCATTTGCGGAATTTGGCGGTATGCGGAGCATACCCTACCGAGCTGGACGCAAAGCGCAGAGCAAGACAGGACAAATGCCAGCACAAAGAAAATTCTGGCGGAGCTTACGCCGAGTCCAAGAAGAATCGTTGTCCCCAAGCCGCCCACAAAACTTCCTGCCGCTTCGAGAATATACACACGCGAAACAGCAAACGCCGCACCCCGTTGGACCCATCGGCAGGCAATAGGAAAAAACATCCCTGTTATGATACTGACCGGTGCGCTGACGAAAAACGCCAGAAGTAGAATGTCACGCACCGACCACAGTGTATACGACTCAACGCCGGCAAGCTCGCGCGCTTGAACAATCAGTATCCACTCCAGGACAAAGGCCGGCAGAAACGCCAGAAGCAGAAATTCTATATTCCGGAGCAATTTATCGGCAATGGTTTTTGCTCGATAGATTAGCGCCGCCCCCAAGGCGACCCAGCAAAACCAGCAGCCGAAGAAAATGCCGACGCTTATATCGTTGCCTTCGAAGGTGGTGACAAACTCGCGAAAGAGTAGTGCCTGGGCAGCGATAGTAAAGAGGCCGTAACTGAATATCAAAAAGCCCCGGGTAAATCTCATTTATCTTCACCAAAAACGACAGCCTGAAACACCAAAAATGCCGCCCCTTCTTTCCAGGCGTCCGGAGGCAGTCCAGCTTTTAGCGACAAATTCGTGAGCGTCTGATTGAGGTCCCAGTTCTGTTCGGGCGCAACCTGAGGAAGATACAGAGCCGACCGGCCATCCTTATTTAGTACAATGCCGTCTACGCCAAGTCGGATTTTATCCGGCGAATCAATAGGGTGCGGTGTAGTCAAGGCGGAAATTTCTATGGTAATATCTTTGCATTCCTCCTGCGTCAGCGGAGGAAAACGCGTATCGCTGAAGCCGGCGCGAATAGCGTTGGCAATGACCGATTTATGCAAGGGCCGCTGCGCAAAAACATCGCCTATGCAGCCTCTAAGCTGCGAGTGTTTCTTGAGCGTCACAAATGCTGCTCGGGGCCGGCTCATTGCATCGCTTATGGTCGCGCCCAGCTCGGACGGCTGCGGAAATCGCCGATTCTGCAGGGCGTACAATATTGACTGGCGGGCTAAAATTAAAAGCTGCTTTTTATCCTGTTCAGACAATTCAGGGTTGTCTTTATCCGGCTCAATTTCCGGATAGTTTGCCCACTTTCCCGAAAAGGCAACGGCAAGGTAGCTGACCGAGTTTGAAAAATCGCCGGTAAGCTCGCCCGAGGTTGTATATCTTACTAAATGAGCCTGGCTCGGCTGGCTCAGCATCGAAAGCAGCACCGCAATCGGTACGGCGCCGCAAATCGTGGCCCCGGTTTTTCGCCTGTACTGGAGGAACCCTTCGCTGTCCAGCTTGGCTATGTACTCGTACGCCCCCATATCGAGCTGTTTCAGCCGCTCCGGAATGTTTTCCGTAAACGGCACATACTGATGCTGACTGCCATAGTGCACAAAATCCGAGCTTGCGACAACCAGCGTGTCGGCGCCAACCAGGCTTTTAAGAATGTCACCTGCTTTTTTAACTGCCTCCCACGAGCATTGGCCGGCCACAATCGGCACAAGCTTGAAATCTTTACAGCGGTATTGCAACAGCGGCAGCTCCATCTCTATGCTGTTTTCGTACTCAAGGGCGTGCGGCAGATTCTGGAACACAGGGAACTTCAACAGCTTGTCGATAAATTCGACATCAAGCGGGATTCGCCCTAAAGGTGTTTCGTAATGGGCTGCCTTGGGCGCACTAAACACATCTTCCAAGTAGGTATGATGGCTCGGGCCGATAACAATAATGCGTTTGTATTTTTTGTCGGTCGTTTTTAGGCCCACGGCCGCCGTTTGGCCCGACCACTGGTATCCCGCGTGCGGAAGGATAAGAGCGATAACGTTGTCTACCGCGTTAGTGTCGGCTTTCTTGAATAGGTCGTCGAGCTGCGCAGTAAGCGCCTGCGGGTCCGCGGAATACCAGGCACCAGCAAGTGATGAACGCAGAACCAAATTCTTTGCCGGCTCGGCAGATTCTTGAGTTTTATTTTGGCCTGTCCCTTCCTGTTGCGCGGGAGTTTTCTTTGCGCACGAGCTCACTAGAACCACTGCGAAAATGCACTNNCGGCCTTAAAGGCCCCGGATACTCTCTGACTCGCACAGCCCGGACAAATTTGGGGGTGCTCGCTTTTTTCGCCAGGCACCAAATTCCGACAGGGACTGTCGAAAAGCCTGCAATCAATTTCTGAAGGAATTCTCTGCGCTTCATTTCCAGACTCCGTGAATCTCTTTTTTGCAGTCCGGGCAACGGCCGTCCTTGAGCCGATTCTGAAGGATTGTGTAACCGCTGCGTTTAATCAGCACGCCTTTGCAGTCCGGGCAATATGTGGTTTGGCCGGCCTCGCTGAGGATATTTCCGATGTAGACATAATCGAGGCCCTCGCTAATCCCGATTTCCCGGGCCATATCCAGAGTTTCCGCCGAGGTGGGCGGCAGATGTCGCATCTTGTATCGCGGATAGAACTGAGAGAAATGAAGCGGCGTCTCGCGGCCCAGGTTTGTTCTGACCCAGCGGGCAAGCTGGCGTATGTGCTCGGCCTTATCGTTTAACGTGGGAATAACCAGGTTCGTCACCTCCACCCATACGCCGCTCGCCTTGGCTATGATTAGGGCGTTCTGTACCGGCCGCAATGTCGCCGAGCAGACGTCACGGTAGAACTCTTCGGTGATTCCTTTCAGGTCTATATTTGCTGCGTCGACATATTTGAGCAATTTCTTCCAGGGCTCGGGATTTATATATCCGGCGGTTACAAGGACGTTCCGTATGCCCGCCTCTCTGGCCAGCTTCGCGGAATCGTAGGTGTATTCGTAGTAAACGATTGGCTCGGTGTAGGTATATGCCAACGAAGGACAGTGATTTTCCTTGGTGACCTCCACCAGCTTTGCCGGCGGGCAGAATGTTGCGGGCGTGTCTTCGGGATTGGCCTGCGATATTTCCCAGTTCTGGCAAAACTGGCAATGAAGGTTACAGCCGGCAGTCGCAGTGGAAAGAACTTTAGTGCCCGGCAGGAAATGGAAAAGGGGCTTTTTTTCAACAGGGTCAATAGCAATTGAGCAGGGGTATCCGTAGACGACCGTGCGAAGGGCGCCGTCGATGTTAATTCTGACCCGGCAGTCGCCGCTTTGGCCGTGCTCAATCAGGCACATCTTTGGGCATAATTCGCATTGAACTTTCATCCTTGAACCTCGTCCACATTATAGCCAAAATATGGTCTAACGTACAGGCGTAGCATTTAGCCCCGGAGTTTGTATGTGTTTAGCCAGGGAAAGAACCATCCCCAATCCGCCCCCGCTCTCCCGCAAGGGATGGCTGGTGCCGTTGTCTTCGACAAGAAGACGCGGGGGCGGATTGAGGCTGCCACCCGATAGACGTAGGGTATGCAGGTTTCTGCATACCAATCTTTGGACTGCGACGGGAGTGGCATCCTCAAGCGCAGTGCCCGCTTTCGCGAGCACAAGCTTGGGGATGGCCGCGCGAAGTCCGGCGACGGCTAAACAGTCGCAGGCGGAAGAAATTCTCCCTTTGATTTTGTGGCTGGCGGGGTATAATCAATGCCATGAAAAACGCCGTCCTTAGCGAGCTTTTTGACCAGATGGCCGACATTATGGAGATACTCGGCGAAGACAAATTCCGCATCAACACATATCGCAAGGTAGGGCGCATCATCGGCGATATGCCCGCCGAGGTCGAGACGATGCTGGCAACCGGCAAGCTGGCCGAAACGCCGGGAATCGGAAAATCAAGCCTGGCCAAGATCGAAGAATTTGTAAAGACCGGCACGATTACCGCCCATAAGCAATTGCTCAGCAAAATCCCGCCCACGTTGCTGGAGCTGCTTACCATACCGGGCGTGGGGCCGAAAGGTGCGAAAGCCGTCTACGAAAGGCTGAATGTCACGACCATTGCTGACCTTAAAAAGGCGCTGGCGGACGGTTCCGTCGCTCAGCTGCCGGGCTTCGGCGAGAAAAAAGCCGCGGCCATACAAAGGGGCATTGAATTTCTGGAGAAATCAACAGGCCGAATCCGCCTCGACCAGGCAATGGAGGCGGCAGAGCTGGTTTGTGCGTTTCTTCAAAATACAGCCGGGATAGAAAAAATCCAGCCCGTCGGCTCGCTTCGGCGTCGAGTTGAGACTATCGGCGACGTTGACATCCTGGTCGCCGCCGAAAAGGGCGAACAAATCGTTAAGGCATTTACCAGTGCGGACTTCGTCCAGGAAGTTCTCGCAGCCGGCCCAACAAAAGGCTCAGTGATAATCCGGACGCAAACCACGCCCGTGCACGTTGACGTTCGTGTAGTGCCCGGCGAGAGCTTCGGCGCTGCGGCACAATATTTTACCGGCTCAAAGCAGCACAATGTGCGCATACGAGAAATCGCCGTCAAGGCCAAGTGGAAGCTGAACGAATACGGACTGTTCCAGGGCGATAAAATGATTGCCGGCCCAGTCGAAGAGGAAATCTACACCAAGCTCGGCCTGGATTACATCAATCCGCTTTTGCGGGAGGATCGCGGCGAAGTCGAAGCCGCAAAGTCACATTCCTTGCCCGAGCTAATCGAGCTTGGTGACATTAAGGGCGACTTCCACGTTCATACCGACGCATCCGACGGCAGGGCAAGCATCGCTGAGATGGCTGAGGCGGCAAAGAAATTGGGCTATAAATTCATCTGCGTCACCGACCACTCAAAATCGTCGGCTATTGCCAACGGCCTGTCGGCTAAAGAGCTGGCCGAGCGGATAAAGCAAATCCACAAGCTCAACGATAAGCTAAGGGGCATAACCATCCTGGCAGGAGCAGAAGTGGACATCCTGGCCGACAGCTCTCTGGATTTCGACGACAAGCTGCTGGCCGACCTGGATTTTGTGATAGCTTCGATACATTCGGGCATGGGCAGCGCTCGTGAAAAGGTAACAACTCGCACGCTCAGAGCGATGGACAACCCTTATGTCAACTGCATCGCTCATCCTACCGCCAGGCTAATTGGCCAGCGTGAGCCGATGGATATCGACATTACCGCGGTGATTAAGCACGCCGCCGAAACGCACACCGCTCTGGAAGTAAACGCTCACCCATATCGTTTGGACCTGAAGGACGTGCACTGCAAAATGGCCATCGAGGCCGGCGTGAAGCTGGCCATCGGAACCGATGCTCACAGCGTTGAAGGCCTGGGTTTGATGGGTTTTGGCGTTGCCACCGCCGCTCGCGGCTGGGTGACAAAAGCGGATGTCCTCAATACGCTTTCACTTGCCAAAATCAAAGCTTGGGCCAAAGCCAAGAGACCCAAATAGCCCGCCCGATTATTTGGCCCGGCAATTTGTCCGCCAGGCGTACGGCGGATTCATTGCCGGTTTCATTCCTGCCGTTTGCCCGCACCCAGACCAAAGTGCCGCGAAGAATCTTCTGGACGAATCGACCCTATTATGGCATAATATTATCAGTGATATGGTCTTGTTTGTTTTAAGGAGGGTAACAATGCAACGCCAAATTGGCCCGTTGTTGGTTTTGAGAGTATCATTATGTTTCCTGGCACTTCTGTGCACACTATCACCCCAGGTCGTTGTTGGCACGGAGCTGACCGAGGATACCACGTGGTCCGGAGTCGTAGTTCTTGAAGATACTGTTTCTGTACCGAGCGGCATAGTATTGAGTATTGAACCTGGCACGGTAGTATCGATGAAGAACGCTGTGGCGATTGTCATCTCCGGACAGCTCCTGGCTGAGGGGACCGAAGAGGCGCCAATTCGCTTCACGCGATACGGCGCCGGCATAAAGTGGAAGCAGATTATGTTTGTTGAGGCGGCAGACAGCCGCCTGACGAACTGTATTTTCGAGTATGCCAACTGCGCTGGCGACCACAAAGACTACTATAATCCGGGGCCGAAGAGGTACCAGTACCACGAAGCGGTCGTCCTCGTGGCGTCTCACGTTGATTTCGAAAAGTGCGTTTTTCAGAATTTGCCCTCTGCGGGGGGGGAAGGAGATGCCATAGCCATTTTTTCGGATGACCCGAATCACCCCGGAAATGCATCAGCGAATTTCCGGTCCTGCCGGTTTCTCTCAATCGGACAGGGCATACACACCAGATACTCCTACGTTCTGGTGGAGGACTGCTACTTTGTGGGCAAGACCGGCGACAACGACGATGTTGACCTATATGGGGAGAGCACACCTCCGCCCCTCGTGCGGCGCAACCTGTTTGATATGCCCTGTGAGGATGACAGGATCCACCCGACGAAGTGTTCGGCAATCATCACCGAAAATGTCATCAAAGGAAGTTCCTCCGACCACGGCATCGTTCTGCGAGACAAGTGCACTCCCATCGTGACTAACAACGTCATCTCCAACTGTCCTAACGGCGGCATCGCGGTGGAAAACGCGTGCACGGCCATACTGGTGAACAACACGATTGTCAATTGCACGAAGGGCATTCACTGTTTTGACCTGGGCAGGGCGGGTTTTCCGTATTACCTGACTCCGGGCGGCGGAACGGCCACGGTAATTAACTGTATCATTTGGGATTGTTCGCCATCTATCCAGATGGAAGACAGTCCAAATACACAGGCCAAAGACCGCGGGTCTCACGTAACGGTCAGTTACTGCGACATTAAGGGCGGGCGCAACAGCATATCTGCGTCCGGAACTTATTCCACCGTCGCATGGGGCCAGGGTAATATTAATATCGACCCCCGATTCGCCGACCCGGCCAATCGTGACTATCACCTCAAATCGCAGGCTGGAAGATGGGACCCGAAAAGCGAAAGCTGGATAGAAGACAACGTTTCCAGCCCTTGCATTGACAGCGGCGACCCCAGCTCAGACTGGGCTGCGGAACTGTGGCCGCACGGAAAACGCATGAATATGGGCGCTTATGGCGGCACGCCACAAGCCAGTATGTCTTTGTCGGTTGTGGGCGATATTGCCGACCTTGACCACAACGATACAGTCGATGCAAACGACTTGCTTGCGCTGGCGGGTATGTGGTTAGCCCAGGGCGTGCTTCTTGCGGAAGACCTGAACCACGATGGTCTGGTAAACTTCCGCGATTTTGCGAAGTTAGCTGCAAGCTGGCGTACCGATGTCGGGTCTGGGCAAGAGCCGTTCCAAATAATCCTCGGTGATAAGGCAAAATGGTCGCCGCAGTATACAGGCTATGACCCGAATTTGCCTGGCTATCATATTGTGGGAGACATTGCATCGGTCACGATGAGAGCAAGAGCCGATGACCTTCCGGAGACATTGATTCTGGCAATCCGGACGTCGCCGGGTATGCCGCCGATGCTTGAGAATTTCACGTTTGCCGCCCCTTGCGTGATGTTGACGGGCGAGCCGTTCAAAGGTGCTGAGCTGGACTACTTCACCAGGGATAACAGTTCCGTGGAGTGGCAAGGCCCCTCGAAAGTTCAGACGGGCACATATTTCAAGTTCGATGTGGTCGGCGACGAAGTTCACGTTACATTCTTGCCGCCGGCCATAGAATTGCTCAAAGTGGAATGTAGAATCTCGTGGATCGACTGGTATAGATAAGGACGAAATGACCATGGAGCTAAAGCACGCAGGCGTACTCTTGCTCGTGGTACTGATGTCGGTCTGTTCAGGTTCAGCAAAAGTCATCTACGTGGATGACGACGCCACAAGGGCAAATGACGGCACAAGCTGGGAGAATGCCTACAAGTATCTTCAGGACGCTTTAGCCGATGCCAATTCTGCCGAAAAGCCGGTAGAAATCCGCGTGGCTCAAGGCATCTATAAGCCCGACCAGGGAGCAAGCCAAACCACGGGCGACCGGGAAAGTGCGTTCCATCTGGTAAATGGGGTGAGTATCAAGGGCGGTTACGCGGGCTTCGATGAGCCTGACCCTGACGCCAGGGACATCGTTCGATATGAGACGGTCTTGAGCGGCGATCTGAATGCCGATGATCCTGAGCTTGAGAATTGGCAGTGGCAGACAATTGATGATCTCGTTCGCGGGCCCAGTCGGAAGGACAACTGCTACACAGTAGTAAACGGCAGTGGTACCGACCAAACGGCTGTGCTGGATGGCTTTGCGGTTATGGCCGGCCATGGGAATGTTTCTGCCTGGTACGGGGAACGTGAAAGTCCAGCGCCAGACACAGATGCCGTGTGTATCGACCACAGCCCGGCAACCCTGTCCGACGGGTGTGACGAAGATTCTGCCGACCCAGAGCACAACGGCGGCGGAATGTACAACAATGCAGCAAGTCCGACAGTGGTGGACTGCACCTTTCGCCTGAACTCGACGTGCAGCGAGAGACTCGGCGGCGGCGCCGGAATGTTCAACTTCAATAGCAGGCCTACGCTGCACAAGTGCAGTTTCGTGGAGAACATCGCATTTGGCGCCAATGCGACCAGCCAGGGCGGAGGAATACTCAACATAGACAGTGATCCTACGCTGGTCGGGTGCGTCTTTGAAAGGAACATGGCAACCGGTTTCGACGCTGAATACTACGGCGCCGGGATGGCTAACATCAGAAGCAACCCGACGCTTACGGATTGTTCGTTCATCGAAAACTCAGCGGAGTACTCTGCCGGTGGCGCAATAGCGAACGACGAAGGCAGCAACATGAGCCTCACCCATTGCACGTTCAGCGGAAACAAGGCGGAATGCGGCGGCGCGATAAGCAACGGCGAGAGCCGGCCCATGCTGCTGAGATGTACATTTATCGGTAATTCGGCCTCGAACTTCGGTGGTGGGATGCTGACTGGTGGAAGCCCTACGTTGGTTGGTTGCACGTTCAAGGGTAACACAGCCACCGAGGGCGGCGGGATATGGACCGATTTCCGCAGTAGCGTGACATTGAAGGATTGTACGTTTAGTGACAATAAAGCAAGCTCCGGTGGCGGGATGTACAACGGCGGCGCATCGTACAACGACCCGAACGGCAGGACCGTGATAAGCAGCTGCACCTTCACCGCCAATTCGGCGTACCAGGGCGGCGGCATGTATAGTGCCTGGAACAGGAAAACAGCCGTCATCGCCTGCGCTTTCACGGGCAATTCGGCCACCGAAGGCGGTGGCGGCATTTACTACTGTGGGTCCGAGCAGACGTTGACCAACTGTACGTTTGCAGGAAATTCGGCGGCAAAGGGGGACGCTCTATCTTGTGATTCGTGTGGGCCGACGCAGCCGAGCAATCTGCGGGCGGTCAATTGTATTCTCTGGAACGGCGGCGGACAGATATTCAACGCAGATGGCTCAACCGTCAACATTACGTACAGTGACATTCAGGGCCGCTGGCCGGGCGAAGGCAACATCGATGCCGACCCCTCGTTTTCCGATCCGGGCCGTTGGGTTAGCCAAAATGATCCAAATCAGATTGTGGAGCCAAACGATGTAAACGGTATTTGGATTGACGGCGACTACCACCTGAAATCTCAGGCCGGCAGATGGGACGCGGAGACTCAAAGCTGGGTCAAGGATGATGTCACAAGCCCATGTATCGATGCCGGCGATCCCATGAGTCCCATCGGTTATGAGCCTTTTCCAAATGGCGGGCGTATCAACATGGGGGCCTACGGCGGCACAGGAGAGGCGAGCAAGTCGTACTTCGGCGAGCCGGTTTGTGAAACCATCATCGCTGGCGACATCAACGGCGACTGCAAAGTTGATTTCGCAGACTTTGCGGTTATGGCGTTGCATTGGCTGGAAGATAATAGCTTTTAACGGGCTGTTAATTTAGTGTTCAGGAAATAAGCCACAGAGGACACGTCTACTCCGCCGATTCATCCTTCGCAGTAGCTCTGCTACGGAGAATGGAAGCGGCTGCGAAGGCTGGAAGAGGCGCACAGAGAAAAAATTAAAATACATCCTCTGTGTTCTCTCCGTCAGGGGCGGCAGGTCCGCACCCGCCGGACCTGAGCGGCGTGCTCTCCCCGAGCAGGGGGGCTGATCGCCCTGTGGTAAGAAAAGCAGTCATGTCATCGAAGTCTGCCAAAATCTTGTTGACCGGTCTGCCGGGCTGCGGAAAAACAACCGCCCTAATGCAAATCTTAGATGCTCTGAGCTGCAAAAAGGCGGCTGGCTTTTATACGCAGGAGATTCGCGAAGCGGGTTCGCGCAAAGGCTTTAGCTGGACCCGGCTGGATGGAACCAGTGGAATCCTCGCCCACGTTGACATTAAAGGGCGGTGCAAGATCGGCAAATATGGCGTAGATGTTGCGGGTTTTGAGGAATCTGTCGTGCCGGTCCTGGATTCTGAGCAAAGTGACGCCGAATTATTTGTTGTCGACGAGATTGGCAAGATGGAATGTCTCTCGCGGATGTTTGTCGCCGTAGCTCGCCGACTTTTTTCATCCGATAGGTCGATATTGGCTACCGTTGCGCAAAAGGGCGGCGCCCTCATTTCGCAGGTCAAGCAAATGCCGGGCGTAAAGCTGTTTAGTCTGACGCGCCAGAATCGTGACAAAACGATAGCTGAAATCCTCCAAATTCTGTCGTTTCTAAAAGAGCCTTCCGCCGGAAGGCGTCCTGTGGACTAACAGAGGCGGCGATGAAAAAGCAGTCCTTTCAGGTTGCAGGCGTAGATGGTTGCAGAGCCGGCTGGTTCGTTGTGGTTGCTTCAGCGACGAGGCAAAAGGTCTTGCAGCTCAACGACTTTTGCGTGGCCAAGACCTTTGCTGATGTTCTTTCAAAAACCACTGGTTGCGATTTAGTTTGCGTGGATATTCCCATTGGCTTAAGCGATGGTGCCAAGCCTCGCGAGTGTGATGTTGCGGCCCGGAGAATTCTGGGCAGAAGCCGGGCGAGCAGCATTTTCCCGCCGCCAATTAGGGCATGTTTAGCCGTCAGCGATTATGAAACTGCCAGCCGGATTTGCTTCGAGCATTCCGGCAAAAAGCTGAACCGGCAGAGCTTTTTCATAATGGGCAAGATCCGCGAAGTTGACCTGGCAATGACTCCGCAGCTTCAGCAGCGTGTGCGTGAAATTCATCCGGAGGTTTCATTCTGGGCGCTGGCCGGCGGCAAGCCGGCAAAACACAACAAGAAAACACTTGCTGGCCGAAATTAGCGCATAGTACTGTTATCCGCGATTTTTTCGGACTTACAGCAGTTTGTGGCCCAAGCCCGGCAGCCGAAGAAAGTGGGGCCGGATGATATTCTGGATGCGGTTGCCGCCGCCTGGACAGCGGGGCAGGCGGTTATCAGAAAGGCCAAGACCCTGCCTGAGAATCCTGAATTTGACAGCAGGGGCTTGAAAATGGAGATTCTCTATCCGGCACGGATTGTGCATGAGAAGACCCCGCGTGAAACGGGGGGCTAAATATTTAGCCTGCGGTTTCACTGCAGGTTTACGTACCTTGCGCGTTCTGGACAAGGTAATGTTGGGCATATATTATAAGGCAGACGCAAATGAGACGGGACTGAATATGCGCGAAGTAGAGACTCTTCCTAAGCCGAATCTTACTGGTTCGGTGTCGCTCGAGCAGACTATCGCCGCTCGGCGGTCGCGGCGGGAGTTTTCCTCGAAACCCCTCACATGGGAGCAGATCGGGCAGCTGGCCTGGGCGGCGCAGGGCCAGGACGCCCACAGCAGGTATCGCACCGTACCATCCGCTGGAGCGACCTATCCGCTGGAGCTTTTCGTCGTGACTGAGCGGGGTCTTTTTCGTTATTTGCCCGGCAAGCATGCTGTGGCGAGGCTCAGCGACCAGGACCTGCGTGCCCGGCTTGCTGCTGCTGCCTGGGGACAGGAATTTATCGCGGCTGCCGCGGTGACACTAGTATTTGCGGCTGAGTTTGCCAGGACAACAGGCCGCTACGGTGAGCGCGGCATCCGGTATGTCTATATGGAGGCGGGTCACGCCGCTCAGAATGTCCACTTGCAGGCGGAATCTTTAGGGCTTGGCTCTGTCGCCGTAGGGGCTTTCGATGATGCCTCTGTCAGCAAAGTGCTTGAGCTGCCGAGTGGCCTCGAGCCACTTTACATGGTGCCGGTCGGCTATTGCCGGGGCTAACTGAGGGGCGTGGGCTTCGATGTCACTGGATTGGGCTGATAAAACCGCGCAGCAGCTTTTGGACCGCGGGCTGCTGTCCGCCAAAGGCGCAGGCATCTGTTTGATTCTGGGGGCGGTGGATACGGGCAAAACTACGCTGGCGATTGCTTTGGCAAAGCGGTTGGCAGCGAGCGGGCCCATTGGCATTGTCGATGCCGATGTCGGCCAGTCCCATATCGGGCCGCCCGCGGCAGTCGGCTGGGCCGTTATCGACAATCCCCAGGTTGAACTGTCGCAGCTTCCCGTCGCGGGCATCGCTTTCGTCGGGGACGTGACACCGGTCGGTCATCTATTGCAACTAACTGCAGGGATTGCGCGGGGCGTTCAGCAAGTATCTCAGGCTGCCGGACTAATCATCATCGATACTCCGGGTTTCATCCAAGGCCCGGCGGCAGCGGCTCTGTGGTGGACGGTGCACCAGATAATAAAGCCGGCATTGATTCTGGCCGTGCAGCGCAACGACGAATTAAGTGACATCCTTGTCGGCCTGAAGACTTTTAGCTGCCGGCTTGAGCAGATTCGCTGTCCCTTAGATATACCGGTCAAATCTCCGCCAGAGAGACGCCGCTATCGCCAGAATCAATTTGCCGAATATTTCGGTGATTCGTGTCTTTATAATATCAATTTGGAAGACGTTGCAGTGCAGTGTGGTCGCCGTTTGAACCACGAAGGTCTGCTTTGGCGGTTGGTTGGCCTGAGAGACGAAAAGGGCAGCGATGTAGCTATCGGCATAATAACCGATTTGCAGCAGGATGGTAACGTTGTGGTGGTCAAAGCGCCCCGACTTGATGTGCGACAAGTTCGCTGCCTTGTAATCGGGGACATTGCCGCGGATATTGCCGGTGCTGCGGGGTAAGCCGTATGGAGACCGTTCATATTGATGGCAGTACAGGTGAAGGAGGAGGTCAGATACTGCGCACGAGCCTGGCGCTATCCTGCATAACGGGCAAAGCTCTGCACATCGACAATATCCGCGCCGCCCGGCGCAATGCAGGTCTGGCTAAACAGCATCTTGTTTGTGTCGAAGCCGCCCGCGCAATCTGCGATGCGAAGTGCCGGGGGGCTGTGTTAGGCTCAAAAGTATTGGATTTTCAGCCCGGCTCTATCCGAAGCGGCGATTATCATTTCGATATTGGCTCGGCTGGTTCCGCATCGTTAGTGATTCAAGCCGTTTTGCCCGCTTTATTTTTGGCCGGGCAACCGTCCACAGTTACTGTCACCGGGGGCACTCATAATCCAATGGCGCCGCCTTTTGATTTTTTCTGCGAGACTTTTTTGCCGGCTGTTGCCGTCGCCGGTTTCCAAGCCGATTGTAGGTTAATAAAGCCCGGTTTTTTTCCAGCCGGCGGTGGGAAAATGACAATTAATGTTCAGCCCTGGGAGGAAAACACCAGCCGGGCAATCGACCCCTTCGACTTCGCTCAGGGCAGGCTTTGCGAACCCCTCGAGCAGCCACAAATTTACGCCCGGATTTATACGGCCAAACTTCCTGCCCATATCGCCCAGCGGCAGAAAAGGCTGTTGTCGCAAAGCGGACTGGACTTACAGGATATCGAGCATGTCGAGGTCACCGACTCCGCCGGAGCAGGCAATTGTGTGATGATTCGCCTTTGCTCCAGCAGCCGAACAACCGTATTTACCGCGTATGGCATGCGGGGTAAACCATCTCAAGAGGTAGTGGGTGAGGTTGTTGCCCAGGCGAAAGATTTCTCAGCCGGCGGTGCTGCGATTGATCGTTTTTTAGCCGACCAGCTTCTGATTTATATGGCGCTCTCAAAGCGCGGCTGCTATGTGACGAACGAGCTTTCCACTCATCTTCAAACGAACATGGAGATAATACAAAAGTTTTTGCCCATTAGCTTTAACGTCCAAAGACACGAGAGGGCATACAGAATCTGCTGCCATCCTGCATCGTAAAAAAAGCGCCCTTTGTATCGGAGACGCTCAAAAAACAAGCCCCGTTCGAGGAAAATTCTTGCCATATCGGTCGCGGGAAGTTAGACTTTGCCGGACTCGCGGCTCTTGGCGAGGGAGTGTTAGGCCGGCGCCGGACTTCGGTGACCCCCGCTGCCTGCTGTCGCAGGCACGAGTTTACCCCCGCGAAAGCGGGGGCGGGGGTGGCATCATTCCGGCGAAAGCAGGAATCGGTCGAGCTGCGTCGGGCGGTAACTGGTCTTGCGAAGGAGCTAAATGCAAAATGCACAGCCAAGTTAGGTTGCGAACCTTAATCGACCTTTTCCACCAGACTACGGGAAGGCCCGAGCTGCTGGATAAGGAATGTCTGGAAATCGTCAGGACTGAACGAGAGGAAAAGCTGACCTTTGGCCAGTTGAAAAGCAGGGCTCAGCACTTTGCGTCGTGGCTTATTCAAGCTGCTGACATAAAGATAAAAGACAAAGTGGCGGTGCTGGGCAAAAATCGCATAGACTGGGATGTGGCTCTTT
Source organism: Planctomycetota bacterium (assembly GCA_017885385.1). GTDB lineage: Bacteria > Planctomycetota > Phycisphaerae > Sedimentisphaerales > Anaerobacaceae > JAFNGF01. The sequence continues at coordinate 2,807 of JAFNGF010000398.1, read as the reverse complement.
GGGGCATTGTGCTCGCGGGCGCCGTGCCCGTGCTGATCGACCCGGATAGGCTCGTCGAGGCGGTTAAGAATCACGTCACACATACCGACTGTCGCGCGGTTGTTATGGCGGACGATTATCAAGATGCCGACGCCCGGCAGGAGCTGCAAGACTTTGGGCGCGGACGCGGCCTGGGCTTTATTGAAATGACGCGGGTGCCATCTTATGATGCGTCACCGGATGCCGGCCAATTGCTGGTGGAGATTGCCCCGCAGGTTCAAGCTGATGATACCGCCGTAATTCTGTGCACCTCCGGCACCACCGGCGACCCGCGCGAGGTGGAGCTAACTCACGCCAATCTGATCGCCAACATCGAGGGCTCGGTCGAGAAGGTGAGAATCGCCGAGGAAGATAGACTTGGGCACATACTTCCGCCTCATCACTCTTTTGGCCTGACTGTCGGCAAATTTTTGCCTTTTTGTGTTGGCGCAGCCAATATCTACACTAACAAATATCGCCAGATTTCCGAGCTGATGAGGGATAAGAACATAACCATTTTTGTTGCGGTGCCGGCTCTTTATACGGTCCTCGCTAAAAACATCGAGGAGGGTCTTGCCAAACGGAAAAAGAAGAACCCCTTGCTGCAATTTTTCGACCGCTGCGCACCGAAACTGGTTGGCATGAGTGTTGTGAGGAAGCTCGGCTGGGACAGGCTTCGGTTTTTCCTTTCCGGCTCAGCGCCGGTGCCGAAGTGGGTGCTGGATGTGTTCTGGAGAAGAGGCTTGCTCTTTTACGAAGGCTACGGCACGACCGAGAACTCTCCTGTTTACGGGTTTAATGAAAGTCCGCGAAAATTAGGTTCTGTAGGAAAGCCAATTTCGACATTAACTGTCCAGATTGTCAACGAGAGAAATCAGGTTTTGCCGCCCGGCGAAAAGGGCGAAATCTGTCTGGGCGGCCCCTGTATTATGAAGGGCTACTATAAAAATGCCCGATCTACCGAGGCGGTTATCCGGACAGACGACAAGGGCATCCGCTGGCTGCACACCGGCGATTTGGGCTACCTCGATGGCGACGGAAACCTTTATATTACCGGGCGGAAAAAGTATTTGATCGTGCTGCCCGGCGGAAAAAAGGTCAATCCCGAGCTGGTCGAAGCGGCGCTTTCTCAGGCTCGCTTTGTAAAGGAGGTCCTGGTAGTTCCCGGCTGCCAGGTGGATTCGACCGGCATTGTCCAGGAAGCGATAAAGGCAATCGTGCAGCCGGCCTGGGAAGCCATAGAGACGCACACGAATCTTTCCTACGCCGATCTGGTCGAGCAGCCGCAAATGCTGAAAGCACTCGTCTGGCAAAGCATCAATGAGTGCCAGAAAAACAGCCGGCAGCTATCCGGCTTCGAGAAGGTCTCGTCACAGCATCTTGAAATAAGAATAGACGAATTTCAGAAGACTTCCACCGGCAAGATCAAACGGGAAGCCTATATTAAGGTATGAAAGGAGGATTGTCAAATGTTACAAAAGCGAGAAGTTTCAATCGAGGGCGGCAAGCAAGATATAGTCAGTCGTCGCAAGTTCATTGCCGGCGCAGGTGCCGCTGCTCTGTCGTTTACGTTTGTAAAGCCGGGATTGGTGCGCGGCACCAGCGCCAACTCCAAGATCGATCTGGCATTGCTTGGCTGCGGAGGTCGCGGAATCTGGATCATGGACTTATTTAAGCAGCACGGTGGATACAACATTGTGGCTGGTGCCGATTACTTCCAGGACCGCATCGACCAGTTCGGCGGTAAATTCGGCATAGATAAGGCTCGTCTTTACACCGGCTTGCTGGGTTACCGCAGGCTGCTGGAGGCGAAAGTGGACGCGGTGGCAGTCGAAAGCCCGCCGTACTTTCATCCGGAACAGGCTGCCGCAGCGGTCGATGCCGGCTCTCACGTATATGTTGCCAAGCCTCTGGCGGTGGATGTGCCCGGCTGTCACAGTATCGCTGAAAGCGGCAGAAAGGCCACCGCCAAAAAGCTCTGTTTCCTTATTGATTTCCAAACCCGCGCCGACCCATTCTACATGGAGGCCCTTAAGCGCGTCCGCGAAGGTGCTCTCGGCGAGTTCGCCTTCGGCGAGGCAATCTATCACGCGGACTGCCCATTCAAGCGGATGTATGATTCGTGGCGGGCTGACCCGGACGGCGCCGAGAATCGCTTGCGGGCGTGGGGTCTGGACCGGGTGCTATCCGGTGACATCATCACCGAGCAGAACATCCATACGCTGGACGTTATGAGCTGGATTATGGACGCCGAACCCCTCTGGGCCGTAGGAACAGGCGGGCGAACCGTCCGGCCGGTCGGCACCTGCTGGGACCACTTTGCGGGGCTGTTTGAATATCCAAATCACGTGGGCATTACCTTTAGCTCCAGACAGATTGAAGGCCACGGCACTCAGCCTGAGGGCATCAGAAATCGGATGTTCGGCTCAAAAGGCGTGCTGGAGACCGAATACGGCGGACAGGTAATTATTCGCGGCGAGAACTTCTACCGCGGCGGCAAAAGCCCGGGAATATATCAGGAAGGGGCGGTCGCCAACATCGCCACGTTCTACAAAGATATCACGGGCGGCAATTATAAGAACCCAACCGTCCAGCCAAGCGTCCGCAGCAATCTGATTACCATTCTTGGCCGAACCGCCGCATACGAACGCCGCAAAGTTACCTGGGATGAGATTGTCAACAGCAAAGAGAAGTTGGACGCCAACCTCAAAGGTTTGAAGACATAATCGGGGAGAATTTGTGATATGGAACATTCACGCATAACTCGGCGCCAGATGCTGGCCGGCGCC
>JAFNGF010000397.1 GCA_017885385.1 Planctomycetota bacterium | reverse complement strand
GTCAAGGAGCGCCGTGAGCTTGATTCGGCTGAGGCCAAAGAGCTTGAAAAAGCTATGGACGAGGCGTGGGCCAAGCTGCCGGCAGACTACCAGTGGCTCAAAGACTGGGAATACGTGTAGCCGGCTTGCTCAAGGTCGAAAGAACGCCGGGATACTATACCGAAAATATCTCTGGTGTGCCGAGTTTGCTGGGCGAGTGCTCAACCGTCGCCGTATCCTCGTGCTTCGCAGCGACCCGTCCTCCGTAGCACTGCGGAGGGTGGAAGCGCCGCTTCGCAGAGTAGCAGGCGACGGCTAAACGTGGGCCGAAGCTCGAAATCGCAATTTGAGTATCAAACAGGGATGTAGAATATGAGGAATGCGGCGGCGACCCGCATGACAATAGCTGCGCTTATAATGAGCAGTTTGCCGCTGATTTTTGCAGCAAGCTGCTCTTTTGAAAAAGACAGTGCTGAGACTACGGCCGGCCGGCAGAGCGGCGGCGATTATTATTCCCAAGCCGGCGAAAAATTCGTGGCCAATCCTTTCTGCAATGTCTGTCACCAGGATTTCGACGGCGAAGAGCTCGTTCTTAACCATGAATTAGCGGGTATCGGCTGCGAAAGGTGTCACGGCGAGTCCCCGCGTCACCGCTCCGACGAGGCAAATATTACGCCGCCCGAGATTATGTACACCAAGGCAAAGATCAATCCGACCTGCATGATGTGTCACCCCAGGGGCGGAATCAGCGGTGTGGAGGCCCACGAGATTGTTCTTGCCGGGGCAGAAACTGTCTTTGACCGGCGCAGCGGAGATTCTGTTTCTGCCGACGGGGGCGAGGTCAGATACTGTACTGACTGCCACGGCAAAGCTCATCGGATGAACCTGCGCACGACCAGATGGAACAAGGCAACGGGCGAATTGATAACCCGCTAAACTGGAGCACCGGTATCGTCTTTGAATTCCTCACGCAGCCGCGAGAGCTCCGCCTTTAGCTGCTTGACCACATCGGGGTAAGCCGGGTCGTTGTAGATATTATTCAGCTCGTCCGGGTCTTTTTGCAGGTCGTACAGCTCCCACTCGTCGATGTCGTTGTAGAAGTGTATCAGCTTGTAGCGTTCGGTCCGCACGCCGTAGTGGCGCTTGGCGCTGTGCACCGCCGGATACTCGTAATAGTGATAATACATAGATTTACGCCAATTTTTGGGCGTTTTGCCCTGCAGCAGCGTGCGTATGGAGCGGCCTTGCACGTCGGCTGGTTTAGAAACGCCGGCAAAATCCAAAAAGGTCGGCGCAAAGTCCAGGTTCATGACAATATCGTTGTTGACCGAGCCGGGCTTGATTTCCTTCGGATATCGCACCAAAAGCGGCATCCGCAGCGACTCTTCATACATAAACCGCTTATCGAACCAGCCGTGATCGCCCAGGTAGAAACCCTGGTCGGAGGCGTAAATCACAACGGTATTATCTGCCAGGCCGGCCTCATCGAGGTAATCGAGCATCCGCCCAACGTTGTCATCGACCGAGGCAATGCACCGCAGATAGTCTTTGATGTATCTCTGATACTTCCAGCGAACCAGGTCTTTGCCCTGGAGATTTGCCTTACGAAAGGCCTCGTTTTTGGGCTCGTAAGCGGCGTCCCAGAGTTTTTTCTGTTCGGGCGTCAGATTTTTCGGAGCGACCAGTTTCACGTCTCTATCGTTCATCGTCTTTTCGATGGTCATATCCTGCTCCTTTGCTGCTCGCCCCCGGTTGGAGTAGTCATCGAATAGAGTCGGCGGCTCAGGGATCGTGACATCATCGTATAAGGTCAGGTATTTGGGCGCCGGCTCCCATTCTCGATGCGGAGCTTTGTGGTGGTACATCAGGCAGAATGGCTTATCGGGCGTACGTTCTTTCAGCCAATTCAGGCAATGGTCGGTGATTATATCCGTAACATAGCCGGCGTATTTTTTCTTTTGGCCCATCTCGATCATAATTGGGTTGTAGTACACTCCCTGGCCGGGCAGAATGTTCCAGTAATCAAAGCCGGTCGGGTCGGTCTTGAGGTGCCACTTGCCGATGACGGCGGTTTCGTAACCGGCTTTCTGCAGCAGTTTGGGGAAGGTCTGCTGGCTGCCGTCGAATTCCTTTGCGTTGTCAATTACGCCGTTGATGTGGCTGTATTTGCCGGTCAGGATTACCGCCCGGCTGGGTGCACAGATGGAATTGGTGCAGAAACAGTTGGCAAATCGCATGCCTTCTCTGGCGATGCGATCCAGATTCGGCGTTTTATTGATTTTGCTGCCGTAGCAGCTTATGGCGTGCGCAGCGTGGTCGTCGGTCATAATATATATGATGTTGGGCGGTTTTTTTTCCGCCCCCAGCGTTTGGGCAATGCTGGTACAACCGGGCAGCAGTGACATCGCTCCGCCCGAAGCCACCGCGCAGCCGATGCTTTTGAGGAATTGCCTTCTTGTTTGTTTCGCCATTTCCGCGTCCTTTCCTATTGTTGTTTCGAGTATACATCCGCAGAGTATCTGGGCATACTTAGCACACGGCCAACACCCGTGACTATGATAAGGAATAATATAGGGCTTGTCCAATGAATTGGCGGCACTTCAAAGCATTGAAATAGTTGCAATTTCCGAATGAATCCGCTAAGCTTTACCGAATTGTTCGTCAAGTGCGTGTCGTGAAGTGTATATGGGCGCCCGCGCAGCCGGAACCGCGCTGGCATTTGGATCATCGCTTCAGAAATGACACTTCATGCCGCGACATTGGAAAATAGGTTATGCCTCGCAAGAACAACCAGATGGAGTTTTCATCGCTTTTTCGTCCATCTCATGTGATGTGTCAGACCGAGCAGACGGACCGTGACGCTATATTAATGGATCTGCTTCGGCTGTTGGGTTACGAGCACGGGATCGGAAATGTAGAGCAGGCGTACCGAGCGGTTCTGGAACGCGAAAATGATATGCCGACCATCGTCGGCCCCGGTATCGCGCTGCCGCACGCTCGAATGGAGGCAATCGAGTCAATTGTAGTTGGGGTGGTAACATCAAAGAAGGGCATAATATACAGCCGCAGTTGTCCCGACAACCCGATCAAGCTCATAATCCTGACCCTTGTCCCAAAAGCTGCACCGGGGGCGTACCTTCAGGCGATAAGCTCCCTTGCCAAGATTTGCCAGGACCCTTCCACAGCCGACGTGGTGGCGAATCTCTCCTCGCCCCAGGAGGTGTGGAGCTTCTTCAACAGAGGCCGTATTATTCTTCCGGACCATCTGCGGGCATCCGATATAATGGAGCCGGTAAAAGTCAAATTGCAGGAACAGGATACGCTGGAGCGGGCCATTGACCTATTCGTACACTACGGGCTGAATGAGCTGCCCGTTGTAGACAAGGACGACGAGCTGATTGGTGTGGTAACAACCTATGAGCTGTTGCGGGTTTGTCTGCCGGACTATATCCTCTGGATGGAAGACCTGACGCCCGTTCTGAATTTCGAGCCATTCGCAGCAATCCTGCGCAAAGAAAGCAAGACCTGGCTGGCTGAGATAATGACCAGCGAATACGCAACCGTGCAGGAGACCTCGCCGGCGGTTCAAGTAGCCAAGGAGATTACCCGGCGACGGGCCGACCAGGCTTATGTAATCCGTGGTCGCAAACTCGTCGGCGTGGTTTCGTTAGGAACTTTCTTGAGCAAAATTCTTCGGGAATAAGCTATGGATACTGACCTCAGCGAGACCCATTCGACAAGCTCAGCTCAGGCCTCGACCGGGTGGGTCGAGTCGCTCAGGCGAGGGGTAGAGGCGAAAAAGCCCGTAGTCAGAACTGTCGTCTGTGTCCTTATTATGCTCGGCGTCAGCGCTGCGATAGGATTGCTGGCGCATTCATTGGGGCTGAACCGCCAGCAGGTAATCTCCTGCTCGGTTTTTATTATGGTAATAATGGCCACCCTGCTATTTTGGCAGTATCGCTTGGCCATAGCGTTTCTCGGGATTGGTGCGCTAATGGGTACCAATGTCCTAACGCTGCCGATGTTTATTCGCGAATGTAAGCTGGATGTAATCCTGTTTCTGGTCGGTATGATGGTCATTGTTGGCGTGCTCAAGGACCTTGGACTTTTCACCTGGATTATCCAGAGCGTCATTGCGATTCACGGCATCACCGGTCCGATGTTTGTTGTTATTATCGTATTCCTGGGAGCATTTATGGCCTGCGCCGTCGACGAGGTTACCTCCATCGTATTTATTGCCACGCTGATATTCCAGGTCTGCGACACGCTGAAGGTGCGTCCGGTTCCCTTTGTAATCATTGCTGTGCTAGGCACAAACATCGGCTCGAGCGGCACAATGCTCGGCAACCCCGTTGGAATCCTGATAGGGCAAAACGCCTCGCCGCCTCTTAGCTTTATCGACTTTCTGACCTGGTCGTTCCCAATAATGTTAGTGACACTCACGGTTTCGCTAATCATACTTATGTGGTACTTCAGGGCAGAGATTCGCCTTCTTTCGGAGCGTCTTGCAGCAAGGCGAGACTTGGGGTTGGGCTTAGGCCCACTGGTGCAGGTTCCCTACAAGCGAGGTCTTGGCATTCTGGCTGGTACGATATGCTTTATCGCACTGCACCATCACCTGGAGGTATACCTTGGGCTTGCCCCGAATACCGTGCTGATTGTTGCACCGCTGGTCATAGCAGGCCTTCTGATGCTCTGGCGTCACCAGCGGTGTCGGCACTACATCGAATCCGAGGTCGACTGGTGGACGCTTCTATTCTTTATGATGCTCTTTGCCAAAGCTGGCACCCTGCAAGAAACACGTGTCACCGAGGAAATTGCCGGCTATTTTCAGCAGGTCTTCGGTGATCGGCTGTCGGTTCTAACGCCGGTAATTATTGGCATCTCGGCGATGGGTTCGGCTTTCGTGGACAACATCGTATTCGTGGCGGCATTTATGCCAATCGTTGACAAGCTGCAACAAACGCCCCTATTGTGGGCGTTGCTGCATGGGACGTGCCTGGGCGGCAATATCACAATGATCGGCTCTACCGCCAACATTGTGGCCTTGGGGATGCTCGAGAAACGCTACCGCGCACATGTGCATTTCGGAGAGTGGCTGAAGGTGGGCGCAATCGTGGGCGTCGCCTCGTGTTTGTTGGCGTGGGCCGGCATAGCAGCTCTGTCACCCTATATGCCCACGGTCGCACAGCGTCAGCAAAAAGTTGCCGCGCGCCAGGATGTTCGCTCGGCGGTCTCGCCGGCACACGGCGACCCGGCAAAAAGTACCGATCCGAACAACAAATCCTAATATTTAGCCCCGCAATTTGTACGTGTTTAGCTGACTCTGGACGCCGCCATCTCCAAGCCCTGCCCCTCCGGCTACGGCTTGGCGCTCCGCCGAGACGAGTGTACGAGCAGGGCCAGGGCTTGAGGCTGCCACTCCCGTCGCAGTTTACTGCGGGGGGTCCGACGCCGTGCCGGCGT
>JAFNGF010000396.1:1308-10561 GCA_017885385.1 Planctomycetota bacterium | reverse complement strand
ACCCCTGGTTCAGCAAAAGGCTTGGTCGACACAGAGCCCCTTCTGAGCGGAGAAAGCCTTCAGCCCTGAGCCCTTCGGCTGCGCTCAGGGTAAACTCCGTCGAAGGGAAGGAAGGGCCGGCCAGAAAGCAGGCAGAAACCTCGCTGCAGAAAATGCTCAGGGACCCGGCGCCGGTTGTTCGCATCGCCGCCGCCCACGCCCTATGTGACTGGGGCCAAGAAGAAAAGGCTCTGCCCGTACTGGTGGAGGGGCTGGACTGCAAAACTGATAAGGCGCGCCTTTTTGCTGTCACTGCACTCAATAAAATTGGTGAAAAAGCCCGGCCTGCTCTGGAGCAGATCAAGGCTCACGAAAAAGACCCTGACAACTATGTGCAGCGAGTGACAGGCGAGGTGCTGAAGCGGCTTGGAAGTCCTTAAGTCGATACCTATGTGTAAATCAAGAGCGTTTACGTTAATAGAGCTTCTGGTGGTGATCGCCATAATTGCCGTATTGATGGCGATCTTGATACCGACGTTAAATAGAGCCAGAGAGCAGGGGAAACGCGCTGCCTGCCTGAACAATGTCACACAGTTGGGCCTTGCCTGGGTTTTATACGCGGATGATAACGACAACAAGATCGTCAACGGCTGCACCGGCAAAGGGGGCGAAAACCCAATACCTGCCGACGAAGACGGCTGGGTGCACTGGGCCGGATACACGGATACGACACGCGAAGCAGACCAGATAAAAGCGATCAAAGAGGGGGCACTATTTTCATATTGCAAGAGCGAGAAACTCTACAAATGCCCGACCGGCCTGCGGGGCGAGATGCGCACGTATGCTATAGTCGATTCTATGAACGGCTGGCCAAGCGGGCCCAGGATTAAAAATAGGATGCAGATCGCCAGGCCCGGCGAGAGAGCTGTTTTTCTCGATGAAGGTTGGGTGACATTTGCCAGCTGGAGCGTCCCTTATGACAGGGAGGCCTGGTGGGGAAGCACCGTCACGGTGGCGGGCATACTTGCGGCTGACAACCGCCATAAGGACCCGCCCCCGGTCCGGCACGGCAACGGCACAAACTTCTCCTTTGCAGACGGGCACAGCGAATACTGGAAGTGGAAGGACCCGCGGACGACAAGCTACGGCAGATTGGAAGTTGGGTCCACGCCTAACCAGCCGGGCAATCCAGATTTGCATCGGGTCCAGAAGGCCGTGTGGGGGAAATTAGGTTACACACCAACTGGTTGATAAGGGTGAAGATGAGCTTAACAGAAGAAAAGAATCTTGCCGGTTGCTGCGGATTGTATTGCGGCCTGTGTCCCCGGTATCAGTCGACAGCGGCCAGCAAATGTCCCGGCTGCAAAGTACTTTCTTTGACGATTTCCTGTAAGCGTTACAACTGCTGCGTCAAGAAAAACGGCTTCGAGACGTGCGCAGAATGTCAGGATTTTCCGTGCGAAAAATACGATAATTTCTTCGATTGGGATAGCTTCGTCACTCACCGCGTCTGTTTGTCGAACATCGATCGCATCAAGCAAGCTGGACTAACGAAATGGCTGCGCCAGCAGAGCAAAAAACGCCAGGTCCTGGAGAGCCTGCTGGCCAACTATAATGACGGAAGGTCGTGCAGTTTTTACTGCATCGCGGCGGCGCTGCTGCCAACGCCGTTGATAGCCAAAGCCGTCAAGCAAGCGCAAAAGACCCCCGCGTCTTCCTGTCGCAAGGCAGGAGCGGTGGCCGATTCCGACATAAAATCCAAGGCCAGAATTCTCCGCGCCTCTATCGAGGATTTTGCCTGCAAAGCCGGCATCGATTTGAGACTCAGGCGCCCTGGCAAATAGCGCTGTGGTCCTTATCGGCCTTTCTCACAGCAAGGGTATAGATTTGTCTTTGGTCTTTGATGTATTTTCGTTCGTAGTTGGTGCCGGTTAGTTCGCCCTTTTCTGCGCCGGCGGCAGGGAGAAATTCGATCACTTCAAGTCTTTCTGCCTGAACTGCTATTAGCTGCTGTATCTGATCGAAATAATCGCCATCATCGGTGGCAATTCTTAACCGGCCGGCGGGCTTCAGGCAGCGCAGCAGCTGCTGAAGATTTACCTCGTTGAGAAAGCGTCTTTTGTGGTGGCGGCTTTTCGGCCAGGGGTCGGGGAAATAAATGTGAAAGCAGTCTACGGAGGCATCCGGCACAAAATCAGCTAAGAAAGCGGCAGCATCGGTGCGGACTATCCGTACATTTGTCAGGCCGGATCGGCCAATCCGGTCCACAGCGTAGCGATAGAATTTCTTTGCCCGTTCGATTCCCAGAAAATCGACATCCGGCTGCGCTTTAGCCTGGCTCAGAAGGAAGGTTGCTTTGCCTGTGCCGACCTCAATGTGCAGCGGCCCAGCACCCCTGCTTTCGCAGGGGCAAGCTTGCCCCCGCGCAGGCGGGGGTCCGAAAACCTGCGCGAAGTTTATCCGCCATCCGCCCGCCGGAGCGATTCTGCTGTAGAGATTCTCCAAGCATAGTGCAACCGAAGGATATTCTTTTAGGACCTTTGCCATAGGTTTAATATGGGCAAAAAACGCAAATTAGATAAAGAACAGCACTCGACTGATTCCCGTCTTCGCGGCAATAACCCCTGCTTTCGCAGGGGCAAGCTTGCCCCCACGCAGGCGGGGGCCGTCAAAGTCAAGGTCATGCCGACTTAATTGTACAAACGGACAACCGGTCACGCAAACGACAGAAGAGCTTCGTGGCTGTTTCTGCTTAAAGTGCACCCGCAGTCTGTTCGATAAGAGCTTTTGAACTCAATCGTCGCCTGAGCGTATGGCTTTATAGGACGGAATCTGAAAGGGCCAGAAAGGAACCCTGTAAAATGATTCTGCACTTACTGAAAAACCGGCGCAAGGCAGTCTTGCTGGATATCAACACGCAGCGTGACTTTCTACTGGCTGGGGGCAAAGCGTGCATAAGGAACCATAGGAGGGTACTATCGCACATTCGCCGGGTGATGGCCTGGGCCAGAAGTAAGGACATCCCGGTCATCTCGACCTGTGAGATTCATCCCAATAATAATCCGCCGGAAGGCGAAGCAATGGCGGATGCGGCTCATTACTGCCTGGATGGAACAGATGGGCAAAAAAAGGTGCCGTACACACTGCTGAGCAACAGAGTGAGCTTTCCCGCCGACGGCAGCACCGATTTACCAAGAGATATGCTGCGCCAGTATAGGCAGATCATTCTTCATCAGCGCTGCGTTGATCCCTTTGATGAGCCTCGGATCGATAGGTTGCTGAGCGACTTACGAGCCAGTGAGTTTGTTTTGATTGGAGCCAGCACCGAAGGCGCCGTCCAGGCGGCCGCGCTGGGACTGCTACAGCGGAGTAAGCGTGTGACAGTAGTGGTTGACGCGGTGGGTTCGCACAATAACAGAGAGGCGAAGATGGCACTTCGTAAGATGCAGGCCAAAGGGGCGAGATTGACCGACACCAGAATGGTCGCCGGGACATCACATCTGCGGCTGGTCGGAGCTTGTGACTGCGAAAGCTGCCGGAGACTGGCCCGAAAAGCACCGGACAAGCTGGTAACTGGTAAATTGACAATCCCGATCAGGGATGGCCAAGCCATTGCAAATTGAAAAAAGAAACCACAGATTTCGCAGAACCTGCCCCGAGTCCGGTCGAGGGGTCTGCCAATATGTATAATATCGTGACACGTCCGCCACAAAGCAGATTCCTCGACTTCGCTCGGAACGGAATCCGTGTAATCGGCGGTTGAATTAATTGTCAATTCAGAGTCACCATTTAACCATTTCCGCTTATGTCTTTAGCTGTTGACATAAGCTGCCGCCTGCAATATATTGCATACTCTCGTTTTCCCAAACGACCGCTTGCTGGATGCTTTGAAGTCGTTATGCAAGGAGGCATTATGAAGCGGAATCAATTGACAATTCTCAATCTACAATTGCCGGTTTTGGTGCTGGCGGTCGTTGTCGCAAATGTCTTCGGGCAAGCCCGCATCGCGGGGCCCGGCGGTCCCGATCAGGGATGGCCAAGCCACGGCATTAGTATTGACGCCAACTATCCCGGAGGCAACTTGTGGCACGGCCATCCTGGCCGTGGCCCACGGGCTGGAAGCCCGTGCCACACGCGATACGCAGGGCTGGTGGTTCTACTGGAACTTCAAAGTGCGGGGGGCTGCGGGACGCAATGTCACCTTCAGATTTGCCGGCCAGAATCCGATTGGTGTACGCGGGCCGGCGGTCAGCACCGATGGAGGTAATAGCTGGGTATGGTTGGGAGCCGAGGCGGTAAAGGATGGCTCGTTTGGCTATACATTCCCGGATAGTGCCGAAGAGGCGTGTTTTTGTTTTGCCATGCCCTACCAGGGTGCCGACCTGCAAAGGTTTCTTGCCCGCTACAGAAATAGCCCGAACCTGTCCGTACAGGAGTTCTGTAAGACGCAAAAGGGCCGCTCGATTGAGCGCGTGCACGTAGGAAGACTTGATGGCCAGGCAGAATATCGCGTGCTGCTTACCACCCGGCATCACGCTTGTGAAATGATGGCCAGCTACGCTCTTGAAGGCATCCTGGAGGCGATCCTTGCCGAGACAGATGATGGCTTGTGGTTCCGCCGGAATGCCGAAGTTATGGCGGCACCATTTATGGATAAAGACGGGGTCGAAGACGGCGACCAGGGCAAAAATCGTAAGCCGCACGACCACAACCGTGATTACATAGCCGGTAGTATCCACCCATCGGTCGCAGCGCTGCGAGAATTTATCCCGAATTGGTCGCAAGAAAAGCTTAAGGTTGCTTTGGACCTTCATTGTCCACATATTCGCGGGCAGTATAACGAAGTGATTTACATAGTCGGCAGCGCCGATCCGGAAATGTGGCGGCAGCAATGCCGGTTCGGCAAAATACTTGAGGCCGTCCAGGCTGGGCCGCTCGTTTACAAGGCCGGCGACAATCTACCTTTTGGCGAAGGTTGGAATACCAGCAAGGATGAGGGTGCAGGGGTGAGCTGCAAACAATGGGCCAGCGGGCTCGATGGGATTTGCCTGGCTGCAACTATCGAAATTCCTTACGCAAACGCTGCCGGTCAGGCTGTCACGCCGGATACTGCCAGAGCCTTTGGTCACGACCTCGCACGCGCGATCAGGCGATACCTTGAGCAGACAGGTTTAGCTCCGCAATCCTTCGACCCGGCTCAGGACGGGTTCATTGCGGGGTTCTCAAAACCGCAATCGGGTCTCCGCTCGGCGGGAGTCCTTGCGGGGTTTAATCGCCAACAAATGCACGTTTAATTTCAATGAGGGGGACGTGTATTTAATCCGCCGCGGGCGGACTGGCCGTGGGCAGCCCCCGCCGTTTTGCTTCGCAAAATCGAAGCAGCGGGGGCCCACAGCCATTTTTCTGGCACCAAAGAACACTGCCCCTAATTCCTCCCACAGCTTGACAAAATTCCTGACCTATTTCTTATCTGATCGCCCAAGATCAGGGATTTTATTGGTTGAATAACTATACAATAAGTGCTATACGCTAAGCACCATGAATAAGTTATACGGTTTGATATTTGATGTTGACGGAGTGATTGCCGATACTGAGCCGGTTAACGCCAGAGTGACAATCCGTGTCTTCGAGGACATGTTGGGTGTAAAGGGCGTTAAGTCTGAGGATTTTGCCGCCGGTATTGGCCGAGGAGCTGAGCGGTATATCCAGGCGGCGGCTGAAGTCCACGCTGTGAAACTAACCGAGGAACAGTTGAAAGCCGCAGCACAGTTGCGCGAGCGGTATCTGATAAAGGCAATGCAAGAAGAACCATTGCCTGCATTTCCGGGCGTTTTGGAGTTGATAAATGGGGCGTTGCAAAGGCGGGATTTTCGGTTAGCCATCGCAACATCTGCAACGCTTGAACTGTCGCGGGCTATTTTGGAGTCAGCGAAAGTCCCCTACGAGAGAATGATTTACGTTACCGGCAGCGAGGTCAAAAATAAGAAACCGCATCCTGAGCTTTTCCTGCTTGCCGCCGAGCGCATGGGCATTAGGCCAGCCAACTGCGTCGTTATAGAAGATGCTCCTAACGGTATCCAAGCAGCCAAAGCCGCCGGAGCCAAGTGCATCGCCGTGACCAATTCCACAACCGCTGATAATCTTTCCGACGCAGATTTAATCTGCGATTCTCTTGAGCAGATTGATCTTGATATGATTCAGGAACTGATTGATTCAGCCTGATTGGTCTTATTGTCATGCTGAACGGAACGGAGTGGAGTGAAGCATCTGGCTTTCGTTGAACAGAGTGGCACCGCATCGAGTGTGATGTCCCTATTGGTGGCCAGACCCATTCGTCCGCCTACGGCGGACTCAGCGTGACAGAATGGGCGCTTGTGCCTTTTCATTTTATCGGCCCCTGTTGAATTGCCCGGTCTGCCATGCTATTATCTTTGCTGTAAGCGAAGGAAACGCGGGTCTTAAGAACGCTTGAGACGGATGATTTATACTCATTTATTATTGAACATTGAACGCCGGAATAAGTCTGGCCAAAAACTCAGAAAGGGACTTTGCCGAGCCTACTCCGCCGAAGCGGCTGCGAAGGCTGGAAGTGGCTTCGTCCCTCGCGCGAAGGCGGAAAGACCGAAACTCGTGCTACGCAGCGCTCTCTTCTTTGCCCTGCGTAGCGGGCTTCGCAGAGCAGGGTCGCAGAGTAGCATAAGTATGGTGTCCCCAGATAAAATCATAAATTTAATAATTCTGGAGATTATGACAAATGGGTAAAATGAGCAAATTGATAGCATTGGTTATCTTTTCATGTTTTGGGATTTCATACGGAGCAGGGTATGATATAAAAACAATTACAACTATAATAGATGCTTATGAAAAACAGATGGATAGCATTAAGTTAAAATATAGTTATGAGACATTCGCAATTGATAAAGAGGGAAATCGAGAATTTGTAAAAGGCTCTTTTGCCCAAAAAAAATCAGAAGGATATGTACTGCTTGACGAGATAACGCAAACAGGCAAAACATGGGACAATGACAAAGAAGCTAATGGGATAGCCAGGTCATACAATGGGGAGATAACCAGGTATCTTGAACATGAGAAAAATGACCATGGTTATCATATGGCCGCTCTCTACAAGGATCATAATCCGAAGTTGTACAAAACAAGAGAGAACCCATATTATTGTGTTTGGCATATTAACTACAAAAATAAGTTCACAGATTTATTAAATGATCCAAATGGGATGGCAAAAATTCAAGGTGAAGAGCTTGTCAATGGATTGAAAACAATCAAAATAGATTTTAAAGGGGCAGAAGGTTTTTTTGATTGCCATTTATGGTTATTGCCAGAGAAAAATTATTTGCCCATAAAATTTGAATCTTATCGAACAACGGATGGAAGCAGACAAGAGGAAATGCATTGGAGTGACTTTAAGGAGTTTACCGGTGGTATCTGGTACCCAATGAACATAAAAATGTATCTTAGGGATGTCAACGAACCCGTTACGATTAAAATAGAAGAAATGGATATTTCACCGTTAACAAAAGAAGATTTTGAGTTTAAATTCCCTGCATTTACTCATGTTACCGATCATATTATTGGCACTTCCTACTTAACTACTATGCCGCTGGAACAATCAGGCATTGAACAGACTCCTTTGGAATCATCGTTAAGCAATAAAGAAAAGGAAGAAGTTTTGGACAAATATCTTGAATACAGCGAAACAACTAACAGTAAAGACTCAGATGTTACAGATGCAGGAGTCGAGCTAAGATCAAAAGCCAATCTCAAGGAAAAATCGAATGAAGTGCCATATTGGACAATCATGCTTGCATTTATTTTTGTAGGAGTTGGTATAATTTTTGTTTTTACAAGGATAAAAAAAGCATGAAAAAGGTTTGCGTACTTCTAACGTTTTTACTTGTGATGAAAGGTTTTGCAGCGACAACATACAACCAAAGCAGGCTATATGATTGTGCTGCAAACTCTCTTTATCTTTTTTGCAGTTTAACTAATAATAAAATATCATATGATAAGTGCATAGAGTTACTGCCAATGACGGACAAAGGCAATAGTATGCTCGAGCTTAATAATGCTTTGCAGAAATGTGGGTTTGAAACCGAAGCAAAGACGATTAAATCCGAAGATATTATAAAAGTCAAATCCCCCTCAATAGTTTTAAATTATCCTGAAAATTCCGGGGACACCTTAAATATTTCGAAACGTTCAGGAGCTGCTCAGTGCCAAGGTCAAGCACAGTTGCGGAGGGAAGTTTCTGCATGACTTCCGGGGACGTCTTACTTATTTCGGGAAAATGACAGACACACTACGTTTTTCGGGGATCACTGAGGCGACGCCCCCGACAACTATGTATCTGACCTCATGTTGCTGAAAGGACTTGAACACGTCCTGCAATCGGTTGAGCATGAGTTCGATCCTTCAGGTGGGGATTGATCGACAAGGCGAGGTCTGTGAAACTGCAAAAGACCTCCATACGTTCGGTCATTGAGAGAGACCGGAACCAGCGGGTTTTAGCCTCTATTGTCTCTTGCTGTCTGTCATGCCGAATCGTTGGTATCATAGAATACATCTTATCAGATTACGTCCTGTTTCGCAACACAAGAAAGCTCAAACTTCAGGCTTTTGGCATATTACTCTGCCAGAATTCCACAGACACCATCCTTATTTCGAAGCGTTCAGAAGCTGCTCAGGGCCAAGGTCGATCACGATTGCCGAGGGAAGTTTCTGCATGATGATCTCTGCGGCCAGATTGGTCCATCTCGTGCAGCCATCGAGTATGACACTGTCACTGCTAACTACAATCGCATCACCTTTTATCAGGACTGCATCAGGACTTGTTACAAGCTCAATTTCCCAGCCTGCGGTGAGGGCTTCGACTGAGCTCAGCCGAATGTCCTTGTCGAATCCGTCCCAGCCATTCTTTTGTGCCAGTTGACCGATCAAGGTTTTCAGCCGGCCGCTGTTGGAGACGGGGCTATCCAGCAGCCAGAGGGTTTTTGTCACACCGATTTCACTCAGAAAATCGCCTATAAGTTGCACCGCGGGTATCGTTTCTGTGACTTTGCGATATGTTCCGTGAATGCTGGCCAGGTCTCGAAAGCAGCCGTCCCGGCCCTTGAAAATCACGCCCCCGCTCATCGCCGCCTCCACTGTTATCAACACATTGTAACCGTCAATAGCGACAGGTTGGCTGGCAAGGTTCTCAATTGGTACGCGGCGTTGATTGCGGGAGGCAACCTGCTGGTCGGAGCAGGCGCTTCGC
>JAFNGF010000396.1:0-1228 GCA_017885385.1 Planctomycetota bacterium | reverse complement strand
GGCATCAGGAAAGTCCTCAATCGGGTTATATTTTTTTGCCCTGCCGGCGGGCTTCATTTATTTGCTGTCGGCTGCGGTGCTGATACTGGCGAAGCGTCTCGATCCCGTATTGCTTTAGCAGCTCTCGCACACGGACGCCAGGCTTGACCGCCTTGAACAGCCACCACGGCGCCAGATCCTCGTCGCTCAGATTCCTCTCAACGATTATCTCGCCCTTGTGCTCATCGAGCATTTTCTTGACCTTCTCGCGATTGAAGTCGTGGTGGGCAAACGCACGATCCAGGTCCAGCGTTGCTATGAACTGTTTGGGGCAGGGCTTTTCGATGTCCTTGACAGTCTTGCCGGTAATGTCGATGATGTTGCCGGCTCCGACCGGCACAATATAGTAATGATAAAGTATCGCGTAGGCGTTCAGGGGCGAGCCGCCGCCATAAGCGCTTGGCCAAAAAACGATATCCACATCCAGATTATCGCACTGCTGCCATAGCTCGGAAAAGTTCAGATCAAAGCACGTCAGGATACTGATTCTGCCAAAATCGGTATCGAAAGCCTTGACGCCCTCCGTGCTGCAATGCAGCCCTTCGCCCCAGAACACAAAAATCTTGCGATAGTAGCCGGCAACCTGGCCTTTGCGGTCAATCAAGACCGCGGTGTTGTACTGTTTGTCGCCCCCTTGTTCGCGTATCGGGCAGATAACATACATATTGTACTGCTTGGCCAGTTCTGCCACGGCTTCTGTTGTCGGGCCTGGGATGGGCTCGGCTTTAGTGCCAGCGAATTCCTCCGGCAAACAGGCAATATCCACGCCGTTCTGTCCGGCTGTATGCAGATGCTCGATGGCCTGCTTCAGCTTCAGGTCGTATTCGCCGCCGAAGCCGATGCAGATCGCCGCCACCTTGACCTGTCTGCCGGGTAGTTTGTCTCGCTCCAGTTGCGCGGCAGCGCCTGCAGCTCGAACATCCGCCGCCCAGGCTAAACAAGCTGACGCAACAACCAAAAAACCGGCAAGAAATGCTCTGGAAATCTTCATCGTCATTTTCCTCCCAGCCTTAAAATCTCGCTTAAGTGTACCTGCCCGCCCTGGGCGGGTCAAAAACAAATTGACATGACCGGATCACCTCTCTACTATGTGGTTTAGCCGTCGCCGGCACTCGTCTCGGCGGAGCACCGAGCCGTAGCCGGACGGCGACGGAATTTTTCAGCGTATCCAAAACGTATTTACGCTATT
>JAFNGF010000395.1:6873-7094 GCA_017885385.1 Planctomycetota bacterium | reverse complement strand
GCTTATAGCCTTTAAGGTACTGTATAATATGGTTGCCCTGGGCGATGATGTGGTATTCGTTCCAATCCTTGTCCTTGTAGTAGCCGGCCTTGATAAGCTCGTCCTTATCGGCGACTCTGCCGATCATCTTTTTTGCGCCCTGCGGCTCGACAACTACAATCTCGCCGACATTAACGAGCGAGCCGCGACCGCCCTCGTGGTAGAGAAAGCCTACCGCGCCG
>JAFNGF010000395.1:201-6846 GCA_017885385.1 Planctomycetota bacterium | reverse complement strand
TCGCCGTCCCAGCCGGTAAGGTCTTTGCCGTTGAATAGCGAAACCCACTCCTGCGATGAATCTGAGCTGCCGGCCAGCGCAGTCTGCTGCCCGCCCCCGATCCAGCCGGGGGTCGCAAACGTCGTGAATAAACTGAAAGCCAATACAGCGATGATGAGAACCGTCCCACTGCAGACGGCGAGTCTATTGTTTTTCATGCCCACATACCTCATTGCAATTATCCTCCGTCAAATGATTTGATTTTAAGGTTTTTGAACCAGATGGGATTGCCGTGGTATTGCAGGCCCAGATGCCCTTCTCGCGGCATATCCTTGTAGGCGGTGGGAAACTTATTCTTGGTTCCCTGGGGGTTTTTGTGCGGCTCGGTCCAGAGATCCAGGTCCATATCGATGATGTCCTCACCGTTGAGATTTACATAAATCTTGTTGTCCAGGCAGGTGATGATGTAGTGGTTCCACTCGCCTGGTTTTTTGACAGCCGTCTTCGAGGGCGACAGGCAGTCGTAAACGGCGCCGCACTGGCCGTGCTTTGTCCCGTCGGTGGTGGCGTGAATCTGGATTTCAATAGCGGTATTGATCCAGTTCTCGATACTGCCGGTGCGGACAAAAACACCGCTATTGCCCCCTTCGGGGACTTTGAAGTCCAGCTCGAGTGTGAAGTTGCCGTAGCGCTCTTTGGTCCAGATGTCACCGCCAGCACCAGGTGTGGGCAAAAGGACGCCCTCTGTGTCAAAAGCCCAGGAGCTGGGCTTCATTACTGCGTTGGAAACGTCCTTTTTGAAGACGTCTTTATACTCGACGGTGCTCAGCTCGGCTGCGACCTTTCTAAAAAATGCCACACACCCGGCGATCTCCGGCATCGAGCTCAGCCAATTATACTCATACTCGATGGAGAATACGCCCTTGCAATCTTGTCGGGCGAGCTCTGCCAGCAGCGTCCTGGCATCACCGGCGCCCGTGCCCCAGATGACATCGTGAGCCCCCTCTCCGACCTTATCCAGATCCTTAAAGTGCAGGCTAACAATCCGACCTTTGAGCTTTTTCAGCGCCTCAAGCGGATTTACGCCCGAACGCATCCAGTGCCCGGTGTCGGCGCATGCGCCGATTCGCGGGCTTCGGCCCTGGCAAACTTTCAGCACGGTATCAGGGTCCCAGTAATGAGAAGGCTTCGGATGGTTGTGAATGGCCACGTTAATCTGGTACTCTTTGCACAGCTTGTCAATGAGGTCAAATGCGTCCTCCGGCGGCTCAGAGACAATCGTCTCGATGCCCATATCTTTGGCAAAATCAAATACCTTTCGACATTCCGCTTCATTGTTGGACAGTCCGACCACGCCGTAATTTACCAGCTTTACGCCCGACTCGCGCAGCTTCGCCAGGACTTCCTTCCTTATCTCTGGCGACATATTGTGATCGGCCTTGATATCAGGTTTTTCCTTACTGAGCGATTGGCCCGGATAGCCCTCGATGTATCGCATACCCAGTGCTTTGGTCTTGTCTATAGCTTCGTAAAACGTGAACCTGTTGAAACTGTACGCCTGCATACCCAGCCGCCAGTCCTTCTGGCTATCGGCAAACGCCCTCGGCAATAAGCTGCTGCCAAGTGCAAACGCCAGCATTACAATGATAAATTTCGGCCATCTGTTCATCTGTTTGTCTCCTTTTTGCGACTTTAAATGTTCAGAGTGGCACGGCCATCCTGGCCGTGTTCTCACGGGCTGAAAGCCCGTGCCACATTCGATTTAAAGTGTCCACCCCTGGCGATACTGACGCCTCAAATACTTGTCAGCATCGGGCAGGTTGGTGACTTTGAAATTCGGGCCGTCCCAGGCCAATTTTTGCCCGGCGCGGGCTGCCACGTTGCCTAGCAAAATCGTCTCGGTCAGCGGCCCGGAGTAGTCCCAATTTGCCAGCGGTTTCGGGCCGCCTTTGCAGGCCCTGATCCAGTCCTGATAGTGGTTCACTTCTCGCGGCAGCGATGGCTCAGGCAGCTTAAAACCCTTCATCCTGGATTCGGGTATAAGCCTTGGGTTGCCGCCGTGCGGGGCAAGTATTGTACCTTTTTCACCGTAATAAAGCCCACCCTGGTCGGGCAGATTCCGCTCTTTTTCAAGCTCTTGCGGGCGCGGCGGCTGATTGGCGCCGTCATACCAGGTAAGCGTCACCCCCGGCAAATCGCCCCGCGCTGGAAACTCGCATCGAACGACCGTCTTTTGCGGATAAGTCTCCTCGTTGAAGGGGCCCGGTTCAGCTTCGACCGACGTTGGGTAGGTCAAATCGAGCGCCCACCAGGCTGGGTCAATAATATGGCAGCCCATATCGCCGAGCGTGCCCGTGCCGAAATCCCACCAGCGGCGCCACTCGCCCGGCAGATAAGTCGGATGGTAGGGCCGATACGGCGCAGGGCCCAGCCAAAGATCCCAGTCCAGCGTTTCAGGAATGGGCGGCGTATCTTTTGGCCGAGTGCCCCCGCCCCAATCCTTGCCGCTCCAGAGGTCGACTCTGCGAACTTTGCCAATAACGCCGGACTTAATAAACTCCACCACGTACTTGACGCAATTCTCGGCGTGAAGCTGAATGCCCATCTGCGTCATCACTTTATGCTCACGGGCAGCCTCGGTGAGCTTACGCACCTCGTACAGGTCGTGGGCGAGCGGCTTCTGGCAATAAACGTGCTTACCCATCTTTATCGCCATCATCGCCGCNNGCTGCGACAGCGTGCGTATTGTCCGGCGTGGAGACCGTGACGGCATCTATGTTTTTGTTTTCTTTTTCGAGCATCTCGCGGAAGTCGCGGTATTTCTTAGCGGCGGCAAATCGCTCGAATGTACCGGCTGCGTGTCGCAAGTCCACGTCACATAGAGCCACGATATTTTCTGTGCTCACCTGCCCTACATCGCTCGCCCCCATCCCGCTGACGCCGATACAGGCGATGTTTAGTTTTTCACTCGGTGCAGTCCTCCCAGGGCCGCCGAGCACATACCGCGGAACGATGGTGAAAGCCGCTGCCGCAGCCGTGCCGCTCAGAAACTCACGTCGTGAAATCTTTCTCTTTGCCACAATTCAGCTCCTAAATGAGTACAAAGATCACAAAGTAAATATCAAAATTGTGGGGTTGCCACTACGCGGCAACGACTTCCTTAGAGCGTCTAACAAAATGAGACAATGTCATTCTGAGCGGAACGCAGTGGAGCGAAGAATCCGGCCTGCATAAGAAATTTCTCCTTCGTAACCCAGATCCTTCGCTTCGCTCAGGATGACAATATAAGGATATATTCATTGTTAGAGGCTGTTAATTTTTCATTTTGAATTTTGATTTTACAAAGTCCAACCCGCGCGGTACTCACGGCGGAGAAATTCATTCGCCTCGGGCATGTTGGTAAACTTCATATTAACACCATCCCACTGCAACCTGGCGCGGGTTAGTTTCTCACGTAATTGCGGACGCAGGGCAACGTTGCCGAGCAAAACGACCTGGGCCAGCAGCCCGGCGTGGTCGAAATTAGAGCCGGCAGGCTTGCCGCCCTTGCAGGCATTGACCCATTCCTGATGGTGGCCCGGTGAGCGCTCCAGCTTCTGCGGCGGCTTGCCATATTCCTTTTGTCGGGACTCCGGCAACAGACGCCCACCGTATATCTTGCCCTTCTCGCCGATATAGAGCGCCCCGTTCGTATCCCACCTGCGCCCGTCCTCAAGCTCCGGCGGGCGAGGCGGCTTCATCCCGCCATCATACCAGTGCAGTCTTACCGGCGCCAGATCTTCTCGGGCAGGGAACTCGTACGTCACGCGCGACGCCACTGGGTACGTCTCATTGTTGACCAGCGTACAGCAGGCTTCCACACTCGTCGGATGACCAAGCTTCAGCGCGCGGAATACCGGATCGAGGCTGTGGCAGCCAATATCGCCGAGCGCCCCCGTGCCAAAATCCCACCAGCCCCGCCAAACAAACGGCAGATAACACGGGTGATATGGCCGATACGGCGCCGGGCCAAGCCACAAATCCCAGTCCAGAGTCTCAGGCACGGGCGGCGTTTCTTTTGGCCGGTCGACACCCTGCGGCCAGTAGACTTTGTTGATCCCGTTGAGCGGCCGGTCCGTCCAGACATGGACCTCGTGAACCTGCCCGATGGCCCCGTCCCAGATGGTTTCGCACAGCAGGCGAACTTCCTCACCCGCCTGGCCCTGATTGCCCATTTGCGTAGCGACCTTGTGCTCGCGGGCCGCCTGGGCGACCATGCGGGCCTCATAGACCGAGTGCGTCAGCGGCTTTTCACAATAGACGTGCTTGCCCCTCTTGATGGCGGCGATGCTTGCGACGGCGTGGACGTGATCGGGGGTAGCGACGATGACAGCGTCGATGTTCTTGTCCTCCTTGTCCAGCATCTCGCGGAAATCTTTGTACTTCCTGGCATTCGGGTAGCGCTTGAACGCTCCGCCCGCCTGGCGCCAGTCTGCGTCGCACAAAGCCACGATGTTCTGGCTGCTCAGCGCATTAAGGTCACTGCCGCCCTGCCCGCCGACGCCGATGCCTGCGATATTGAGCTTTTCGCTGGGCGGCGTTTGACCAGCGCCTCCAAGAACGTGCCGAGGCACAACAGTAAATGCTGCAACCGCACCAGCAGCCTTTATAAGATCACGCCGAGTAAAGTTCTTCTTGCCCATTATTTATCCTCCATACGCCAGCTTTATCAGCGGATAGACCGAGCGTTCAGGCCTTTCCTATCCGCTGTACACTGCACGCTATACGCTCAATTCCCAGCCTTCACGATACTCGCAACGGATGTACTTATTGGCCTCCGGCAGATTGGTAATCTTCATATTAGGCCCGTCGTAATACAGCTTAAGGCCGGTTTCATAGAGCTTCTGGCTCATTCGGATGGCGATATTGCCGAGCAAGACTACCTCGGTCAGCGGTCCTGCCCAATCGAAATTTGAGCCGGCGGGTTTGCCGCCCTTGCAGGCCGATATCCACTCTTTGTGATGCCCTGGCGAGCGGGCAAGAACTTCAGGCGGCTTGCCGAATTCTTTGCTCTTTGACTCCGGAATAAGCCGGTGGCCAAGCATTTTGCCCTTATCACCAACACACAGGTTATCGTCGGCGTCCCCAAAACGACGCCCATCTTCAAGCTCTGCCGGCCTGGGGGGCATTAAGCCGCCATCGTACCAGGTCAAAGTTACCGCCGGCAAATCACCGCGAGCGCCAAATTCATAGCGAATGATTGATGCCAGAGGCGCAGTTTCGTCGTTGACGCCGCTGCAGCAAGCCTCGACGCTTATCGGGTATCCCAACTTCAAGGCGCGGAAAATCGGGTCGACCTGATGACAGCCGATGTCACCTAATACGCCCGTTCCAAAGTCCCACCAGCCGCGCCAAGCAAACGGATGGTAGCAAGGATGATACGGACGCCACTTAGTGGGGCCGAGCCAAAGGTCCCAGTCCAGCGTTTCGGGCACGGGCGGCGTTTCCTTCGGTCGGTCTATGCCGCGAGGTGAAATGTATCTATTGCACCAGGAATGGACCTCCCGCACCTGCCCGATGGCGCCTGCCCGAATAAACTCGCATACCAGCCGTGTCGCTTCGGATGCCTGTCCCTGGTTGCCCAACTGCGTGGCGACTTTAGCCGCACGGGCGGCCTCCGTAAGCTGGCGAGCCTCCCAGATTGAGTGGGTCAGCGGCTTCTCGCAGTAAACGTGCTTTCCCATCTTGATGGCCGTCATCGCGATAACCGCGTGGGTGTGGTCCGGCGTGGCGACTATCACCGCGTCGATGTTCTTGCCTTCCTCATCCAGCATTTTGCGGAAGTCACGGTACTTCTTGGCCTTGGGGTATTGCTTGAACACACCGGCAGCGTACTTTTCATCGACATCACAAAGTGCGACAATATTCTCGCTGCCGACCTCGGCGAGGTCACCCGCGCCGCGACCGCCAATGCCGATGCCCGCAATATTGAGCTTTTCGCTGGGTGGTGATTGACCTGAGCGCGCCAGGACGCGGCGCGGCACAATAGTAAATGCCGCCGCCGCGGCTGCGACCCCCACAAACTCCCGGCGTGACAGGCCTGAACTACGTTTGACCGTCTTTGAATCGCCTGACTTTTTCATAAGGCAGTGCACTCCATCGTACTTCTGAGCAGCAAGTTCCCGAAACCACCGCACGAGACAACCCAAGAGCTGGTAGAACGCTCGGTGTTTCGCGATTCACTTAGACCTTCATTACCAGCGGTCCCCAACCCTTGCGGGGCTCGCGCCAAGCCAGGTCGTTGGTCTTCGGGTCGCTAACGATCACCCCAGCTTCGTTCAACTCGAGCTTCTTTCCAGCGCGGGCACAGAGATTGCCGAGCTGGATGTTGGCGGCCATTGGACCCGAGTAGCCGAAGTTGGACTGACTGAACTGGCGCGGCTTCTCGCCCTTGCAGGCCATGAAGAACTCCTGGTGATGGCCGGGAGAGCGTTCGAGTAGTTTAGCGGGCTGGCCGAACTCTTTGTGCCGCGCTTCCGGGATCAGGCGAGTGCTGTCCCAGTAGTCGCCATTGACCAGCATCTTTCCCTTGGTGCCCACGACCAGGTTTCCCGTTCTCGGCAGTTTGCGGCCGTCGGCCTTGAGTTCTTCGGGGTTCTCCGGCATGAAAGGCGTTCCATCTTGTTT
>JAFNGF010000395.1:0-184 GCA_017885385.1 Planctomycetota bacterium | reverse complement strand
GTCCGGTCATGATGATCGGCTCGGCAGTGGCCGCATAGCCCGGATTCATTATCGCGTAGATTCCGTCGGTCGTATGACAGGCCATATCGCCCAGCGCCCCCGAGCCGAAATCGACAAAGCCCCGCCACTTGAACGGATGGTAAACATCGTTCTTGTAAGGACGCATCGCGGCCGGGCCGATCCA
>JAFNGF010000394.1:2849-6006 GCA_017885385.1 Planctomycetota bacterium | reverse complement strand
GTAGTGCGTATAGCGTATTGCGTATTGCGTATTGCGTATTGCGTATTGCGTATTGCGTATTGCGTAGTACGAACGACGCATTACGCACCCCGCACGACGAATTTATCTTACTGCTCCTGGTATTGGCTGTTTCTCCTCTTGTTTGTCTTTATACTCGGTGACCAATACGTGGGTGGTTAACATAAGTCCTGCCACGGATGCAGCCATCTGCAAGGCTGTTCGGGCGACTTTTGCCGGATCGATGATCCCGGCCTTGATCATGTCTACGAACTTCCCCGTGTTGGCATCGTAACCCAAGTTCTTTTCCTTTTCCAGCCTTTCCAGAAGTAGAGCTACTACCACGTCACCCTGTTCGCCGGAGTTGTACGCAATCTGGGCGGTGGGCGTCTTCAGGGCCTTTGTGACGATGTCGAAACCAATTTTTTCGTCGCCTTTGGCCCTTGCTTTTGCTTTATCCAGCTCGCTGATAGCACGCAGGAATATCACTCCACCACCGGGTACTATGCCTTCTTCAACGGCGGCTCTTGTAGCGTGCAGGGCATCATCCAGCAGGTCTTTGCGTTCCTTCATCTCCGTTTCGGTGGCGGCGCCCGCTTTGATCACGGCAACTCCGCCGGTCAGTTTTGCCAGCCTTTCCTGCAGCTTTTCACGATCGTAATCGCTGGTAGTCTTTTCGATCTGGCTGCGGATTTGGTCGCAACGGGCGGTAATTTCTTTCTTCTTACCCGCCCCTTCGATTATCGTGGTGGTATCCTTGTCCACAACAATCTTCTTGGCTTGTCCCAGCTGCGACAGCTCTAGGTTTTCCAGCTTTATGCCCAGGTCTTCGGTGATTACCTGTCCGCCGGTGGCGATGCCTATATCAGCCAGCATCGCTTTTCTGCGGTCGCCAAAGCCAGGGGCTTTTACGGCACAGACTTTCAGGACACCCTGGAGGCGGTTGATAACCAGTGCCGCCAGCGCTTCGCCTTCGACGTCTTCGGCTATGATCAGCAGCGGCCTGCTAACTTGGGCGATCTTTTCCAGCAGAGGGATAATCTCGCGGACGTTAGAGATCTTCTTCTCGTGCAGCAGGATGTAGACGTCCTCAAGAATGGTTTCCTGGGTCTCGGGATTGGTCATAAAGTACGGAGAAATATAACCTCGGTCAAACTGCATGCCTTCGACCAATTCCAGCTCGTTCTCCATTGCTTTGCCTTCTTCGATTTCTATGACGCCCTCCTTGCCTACCTTGTCAAAAGCATCAGCCAGGATTTGCCCGACCTTTGAGTCGTTGTTTGCGCTGATAGTTGCCACCTTTGCGATGTCATTGTGGCCTTTTATTGGGGCGCTGGCCTTGTTGATGAAGTCAATAGCAGCTTCGGCGGCTTTGCTGATTCCGCGTTGCACCGCCATAGGATTTGCACCTGCGGCCACGTGTTTCAGGCCCTCAAGGTAGATTGCTTCTGCCAGGACGATCGAGGTGGTGGTGCCATCGCCAACAATATCAGAAGTCTTGCTTGCGACTTCGTTGACCATTTTAGCGCCCATATTCTTGAACGGTTCGGGCAGCTCTATCTCTTTGCTGACCGTGACTCCGTCTTTTGTAATCCTGGGAGAGCCCCAGCTTTTTTGCAGAATGACGTTCCTGCCGGTCGGTCCGAGAGTAACCTTGACTGCGGCAGCCAGCTCCCTCAAGCCGTCCCTGAGCTCCGTTCGTGCTGTCTCATCAAACATCAATTGCTTTGCCATTTTCTATTCCCTCTTAAAGACTCTTACCTTTCGATCTGGGACTAACGCTGCACAGTGATGTCATTTCTGGCTCACTTCTCAACAATTCCCAACAGATCGCTTTCTCGCAGAATTACGTATTTCTCTCCCTCGATTTCGACTTCGTTTCCTCCGTACTTCGCATAAATAACTTTGTCGTCCTTCTTTACTGACATCTCACCTCGTTTGCCGTCATCGAGCAGTTTACCCGGCCCGGTAGCTACAATCTTGCCGATTTGCGGTTTTTCTTTTGCGGTGTCAGGCAAAAAGATTCCGCCCGAAGTTTTTTCCTGAGCCTCTGATTGCTTTATTACAACTCTGTCATCCAACGGTCTGAGTTTCATATATCTCACTCCTTACCTTATTTGAGCTGCTATTTCTCTATTTCGAGTACTACCACCGTGTTGATAGCATCGGGGGCCTTCTCTGGCACACCGATGACAAGCTGGTCCACACTAAGCCGATCGACCGGCAACGTGCGGCGTTTTTTGTCTGCCAATAGATAGGCTCTTTTCACTTCGCTTCTCAGCCACGGTACTTCGAGTCGGCCATCTTTGGGCCAATCGAAGACGTGCAGATATAATCTGCCCGGTTTCGCGGTGCACCGCCCCCACGGAAAACTGCCCAGTGGACTGGCGGTCGTTCCGCAGATGCTCTCGCTGTTTACTTTCATCCATTGACCCATAACTGCCAGGCGTTCCACACTGGGTGCTGGGATAAGGCCTTCGGAGGTAGGCCCAACGTTTAGCAGGAAGTTGCCGCCCTTGCTGGCGATGTCCGCCAATTTGCGAATCAGGTCTTGGGCGGACTTCCAGCTGTTATCATGAGATTTGTATCCCCACGTGTCGTTCATAGTCATACAAGTTTCCCAGTCGACGCCCGGAAGTCCGGTAGGGGGGATCTGTTGTTCGGGTGTGCCAAAGTCTCCAGCATATTCTTCACTCTTGCTGAGACCTTCCATTCCTTTTCGGCCTTTGCCGACGCGGTTATTAACGATTATATCCGCCTGAAGACTTCGGACATAATTGTACATGTCGTTGCCCTGCGGCTCCGTCCAGTCTTTTATCCACTCGCCGTCGAACCACAGCACTCCAAGAGGCCCGTAATTCGTGACCAGCTCTTCTATCTGCGGCTTCAGGTAGTTTTCAACATACCGGGCAAAGTTTGGATTCGACCGGCTGGTGTCATTATAGTTCGGATAAAAAGGTGCCTGGGCGTCAGGGTGATGCCAGTCCATTATCGAGTGATAAAAGCACAGCTTTAGGCCCTGCTTTTTGCACGCCCGTGCGAGCTCTTTGAGCACATCTTTTTTGAACGGTGTGGCATCGGCGATGTCGTAGTCGGTGACTTTTGAATCCCACATACAGAAACCATCGTGGTGCTTGGAAGTGATGACGATATACTTCAT
>JAFNGF010000394.1:0-2830 GCA_017885385.1 Planctomycetota bacterium | reverse complement strand
AGCTGTTCATATTCCGAGACTGGTATCTTGGCCTGCTCCATAATCCATTCGCCGCCGCCTGGAATCTTCCGGCCTTTCCACTCGCCCGCGGGCACTGAGTAGACGCCCCAGTGAATGAACAGCCCGAAGCGCGCCTGGCGCCACCAGCTCATTCTTTCGTCTTTGGTCAGCTCTTGCTTTTCCCCGAGCAGATGCCCAATGATAGGCAACCTGACAGGTTGGCGGCAGCCTGAGACTGCCAGAGCAGACAATGCAGCTACTATGAGCCCAAAATCTCTTTTGAATCGGGCATTTGTCTTATTCATTTCGCGCCTTCGGGTGTCAATCTCTCCTGAGAAACATTAGGCGACCTGGCCGGTTTACATCATATCCATATCTTCGTCGTACCCGCCGCCGCCGCCCGGCATGGAAGGTCTTGCTTCTTTTTCTTTAGGCTTTTCGGTAACAAGACAATCGGTTGTCAACAGCAGGCTCGCTATGCTGACAGCGTTCTGCAGCGCGATTCTTGTTACCTTTACAGGGTCGATGACTCCCGCTTCGACCAGGTCCTGGTATTTGTCGGTGTCCGCGTTATAACCAAAGCTGCCTTTGCCTTGCCTGACGTTGTTGACCACTATGTTGGGCGTGGCTCCGGCATTAGCAGCGATGTAATAGCAGGGCATGGTAAGAGCCTTTGCCAGTATGTCAGCGCCTGTCTGCTCGTCGCCTTCCAGCTTTAGCTGCTTAACTGCGTCGATACAACGGATCAGCGCCACGCCGCCGCCAGGCACAATGCCCTCCTCAATGGCTGCTCTGGTCGCGTGCAGGGCGTCTTCGATTCGCGCTTTTCTTTCTTTCATTTCTATCTCGCTGGCGGCTCCTACACTTATCTGGGCAACGCCGCCGGTCAGCTTGGCAAGCCGCTCTTGCAGCTTTTCGCGGTCGTAATCGCTGGTGGTGGCCTCTATTTCGCTTTTGATCTGCTTTATCCTTCCGTTGATGGCTTCTCGGCTGCCGGCGCCCTCAACGATAATTGTATTGTCGTTGTCGATAGTGACTTTTTTCGCCTGGCCGAGCTGTTTGATGCCAATATGCTCCAGGTCTATTCCGAGGTCTTTAAAGATCGGCTCTGCGCCGGTTAGAGCCGCTATATCCTGCAGCATTGCCTTTCTGCGGTCGCCGTAGCCGGGCGCTTTGACGGCTGCGACTTGCAGCACGCCCTTTAACTTGTTCACCACCAGCATTGCCAGCGCTTCGCTCTCAAGCTCCTCGGCAATAATCAGCAGGGGCCTTTTGCTCCTGGCAGTCTTTTCAAGCAGGGGCAGGAGCTTGGTAACGCTGCTGATTTTTTCCTCGTGAACGAGTATGTAGGGCCTTTCCAGCACGCAGACCATATTCTCCGGGTCGGTTACAAAATGCGGCGAGAGATAGCCGCGATCAAACTGCATACCCTCGACAAACTCAACAGTGGTCTGGAAGCTCTTGCCTTCCTCCACGGTAATCACGCCGTCTTTGCCGACCCGCTGGAAGGCGTGAGCCATAATTTTTCCGATTTCGATCTCGTTGTGAGCCGAGACCGCAGCGACGTTGATTATATCGTTAGCCTTAGCTATATCGACGGGTCTTGCAAGTAAAACCAGCTTGTCGGTTACGGCTTTGCAGGCCTTGTGCAGACCTCGTGCAAGAGCCATGGCATCCGCCCCGGCAGCGATGTTTTTGTACGCTTCCTTGAAGATTGCCTCTGCCAGGACGGTGGCAGTGGTAGTACCGTCGCCGGCAACCTTTGAGGTTTTGCTTGCGGCTTCCCTGACCAATTTCGCCCCCAAGTTTTCGTTCTTGTCGTGAAGCTCGATTTCTTCGGCGACTGTTACGCCGTCTTTGGTTACGGTTGGCCCGCCCCAGCTTTTATCCAGGACGGCGTTTCGGCCTCTTGGGCCAAGGGTTGGTTTGACTGCTGCTGCCAGTTTTTCTACACCGGCCAGCAGCGCAGCCCGTGCATCCGCTTCAAATGCCAATTGTTTAACTGCCATGATTGCTTCTCTCCTAACAAAAAAGGTCGGCTCGTTACTTTTACCTGCAATTACAGACTAACGAGCAAAAGATATACCAGCCTTACCGAAGATGAAGAGCCACTATGCCCCTGTTAATCCTAACTTTTGTCATATAAAGCAATTAAGCAAGACAAAAATTGATAGCGAGGCCGTCGTTTTGTGCACTACATCCCAAAAAAAGTGCCAGTTTTGGCATAGTAAGCCGGCTGTTACGCCAACTTGGCAGGCGCCTTCGCATCTGCCCGCGAACGACAATCGCACCCGGGGGTAAAAAAACGCCAATTCTTCTTGCTCGGAGCGTAGGCAATATGGTATAAGAAGGGATGGTCGGATCTGCGATTTCGCTGGATTTGCACCCCTTCAAAGCAGTGATTAGACAGGCTGTAAGGTAAGGAGTTCTAACGCCAAGTTTGTGGCTGGCGGATGCGGGAAGGGTCTATAAATTTACCCTAATCGCCCATCATCGAGCTTTTGAAGGAAAGAGGTGAACCCACCCAAAAATTTCTGCGCAACTGCAGGTTTTTACGAAGGGGAGAGGTTTCTATCGGCTGTTGTGTCGGAAGTTGTCTCAGACAGGGATAACTCGCAGCAACGGTCCGCGGCTTTTATTGAGGACAATGAGCGTACCGGCATACAGCCAGAGTACGGTGCTTTTGATTTTTACCGA
Source organism: Planctomycetota bacterium (assembly GCA_017885385.1). Lineage (GTDB taxonomy): Bacteria > Planctomycetota > Phycisphaerae > Sedimentisphaerales > Anaerobacaceae > JAFNGF01. Next base: position 133 of record JAFNGF010000394.1, on the reverse strand, counting down.
AGGAGGAATAGTATGTGTAGAAGCTTGATCTATTTTACCCGCCAGGCGTATGGCGGGTTAATCACTTTTGTTTTAGTGTTGGGCCTCCTCGCTACAAATGTGGCCTTCGGCCTCACTTTCGACATCAGAATCG
>JAFNGF010000393.1 GCA_017885385.1 Planctomycetota bacterium | reverse complement strand
GGTTGTGCCCTGCATGGCGTCGGTCATCAAGGTGGTGGACGCCAAGGTGGCGGACAACAAGGCGGCGGCCGGCAAGGCGGCGGACAACAAGGTGGTGGGCGACAAGGCGGCAGGTAGCAGGAATCAGGTGGCACGGAAAATAGCAAATGAGGTTATAGCAGAAACTATGCTTGGCGTTGCTCAAAAAAAGGGGCTTGTTCTCGTAGCGGTGCTGTGGATAGTCGTACTGTTGACGGTTATCGTTGCCACCGTTGGTCGCAGCGGCATGCTCGATACGAGGGTCCGCCTTTTGAGGACCGAGGAGCTCCGCTGCAAGTGGGCTTGTCGGGCGGGGATTGAGAAGGCTGTAGCGATATTGAACGAAGACACCAGAGAGAGCGACCACTTGCTTGATCTATGGAGCTACAACGATACGGACTTCAATAATGTCAGCCTGGAAGGTTGCTGGTACAACGTCCGGGTGATTGACGAGGCCGGCAAGCTCAATATAAACACTGCCACCAAAGAGCAGCTCATGGGGCTGCCGTACATGGAAGAGTACGTTGCGGATGCGATAATCGACTGGCGGGACAAGGATGATACACCAAGCGGGCTGGGCGTTGAAGGAGGATACTATGAGAATCTGCCCTTCAAGTATACGATTCGCAACGGCCCTTTCAGGACAATACGCGAGCTGCTTCTGGTCAGAGACGTAACCGAACAGCTTCTGTATGGTGAGGACACGAACTTGAACGGTGAACTAGACTACAATGAGCAGGACGGCGACGAAAGTCCTCCGCCCGACGATAGAGATGATGAGCTGGATAAGGGCTGGATATCGTTCCTGACATGCTATTCTTATAGTAAGAACGTAGACGCCGAAGGCAACGCCAGAATTAATATCAACCAAGCTGACGAAAAGCAGTTGCAGGAATCCTTGGGCCTAAGCAGCTCTGTGGCCAGGGCGATTGTGCAGAGGCGCAGCAATAGTCAGCTCACAAGCATTGTGGATTTGGTAGACCCCAGCACGTCTACAAGCACCGGCACCGGCTCGAGCGGCGCTGCAGGCCAGTCTGCTACTTTGGATATGCAGACGTTTTACCAGATAGCAGACAAGATAACTGTGGATGGCCAGCAGCAGGCGCAGGGCAAAGTAAACATCAACACGGCGCCGAAGGAGGTATTCGTGGCGCTGTTAGGAGGCGATGATCAAGCCTGGCAAGCCGCAGAGAACATAGTTGCCTACCGCGAGGTTTTGGTGGATGGAATGCAGAGCATCGCTGAGCTGCTGGAGTACGGGTTAGTGAATCTGGACGCCTTTAGGAGGATCGCAAGCAGCATAACCACCAGGTCGGATGTTTTTACCATCCGCTGTTTTGCGACAGCAAGCAGGGGCTCAGATAGCGGCCTGACACTGCAAGCAGAAGCAGTAGTAGATAGAAGTTCAAGCCCTTACAAGATACTTTACCGGTACCAGGGAGCAAGTAATTGATGAGCAGCAGCGAAGCTAATAGAGCAGCAGTGCACTCGGCAGTTGCAATTGCGCAAGAGGAAAACAAGTTCAAGGCCGTCGAGCTGAGAAAACGCGAAGGCCTTTTCGAGGTCCTCTGGACTAAAAGCGGCAAAGCAGGCGACGGGAGCTGGAGCGGCTTTGCCGCCGAGTGCGGTCTGCCAACGGTCACAACCAAACATACAAAATTCAGCGGTGACAGAGTAAGGGTGGTTGGTTTTGAGTCGACGGGCGTGGCCTTTTACCGCATGGATGCGCCCGCGGTGGCAGAGAATGAAATAGAAGCGCTAGTCAAAATGCAGGCGGAGGCTATGCTGCCATTGCCCGCCCAAGAAATGGAAATAGCCTGGCGGAGAGGGGCCGTTCGGGACGGCAAAGCTGCTATTACCATAGCCGCCGCAAGAAAGCAGCCTTTGCAGGCCCTTGTCGATAATGTGCGTGATTTCGGGCCGGCAAAAATACTGTTGGACTGCGAGGCAATTGTAAGGGCGTGGAGAGCAGTGTTTTCTCAAAGCAAAGAGGATGCTCTGGTAGTCGATGTGACTGCACGAAGCACACAGCTTTGCCTGGTTGAGAATGGGCATCTGAGTAATGCCACGGTCTTGGATATTGGCCTCGAGGACTTCCTGCGGACAAGCCGGAGCCTTCCCGGCGGGGTAGACTTGGCCGACCAAACAGAAGTAACCGAGAGATTCTCGCAGGATATTAGGAGCGTTTTAGAGTCTTCCGGTTACTCCGAACCCACAGACTTGCCGGTTCTGGTGCTGTCGGATGGCAGCGGCGCCATAGAAAGCATAGTCTGCTTTTTGAAATCGGCAGGATTGAACGCAGCAGCAGCGCTGCCGGAGGCCGGAAGCTTCCGGGCGCAAAGCGGGTTTGGCCCTGCACAGATCTATGAATATAAGCTGCCGATAGGACTTGCCCTGATGGCGCTTGAGAAACCTGCGGATGGTCTCAATCTCTTTGCGAACCTATACGACCCGGCGGGCATGAAAAAAAAGGACTATGGCGTACATTCGCTCAAGATAGCCGGTGCGATCGCGGCGGTGCTGTTGACTGTCTTGGCTATTGTGTCCTATGGGTTCGATGTGGCCACCGAGAAGCGGTTGAGCCGGTTAGAAGGGCAAGCAGGTTTCAAAGAGCTTGTGGAGCGGCAGACACTCATAAAGACCGTCGCACGAGAAAGACCCGACCTGCTGCAGCTTCTGAGCGATATAAACTCGGGCGAGAACCGAGGTGTAACGCTGGACAGCTTCCATTTCAAGAAGGGACAGCCGGTAACCGTAAGTGGACAGGTCCAGGATAACGACCAGTTGTACGATTTTCAGAAATCTCTGCTGAATAAAAAGGGCATAACAGATGTGAATATACAAAATACCTCCAGAGACAGCAAAACCAAGAGGCTTAAATTCACTATTACTTTCCATTATAAGACATTTACCAAAAAGAGTGCGCAGATAAGAAGCCCAGAGTTGAGAAAACCATGATAGAAAAATTGAGCCAAAAACAAAAAAGAATACTGATGGTTGGGGCCGCCGGCGCGATTGCTATCGTGCTGATCGTGTTTGGCACCAGATGGCTCGAGCGCTGGGGCAAAACCAGAGAATCGCTTGCCTCGATAAGAGCCAAATTGGAGCTTGTCAATGCGGATGAAGCTAAGCAAGCGGGTGTATTGTCGATTGTGCCCGTTTTCGAGATGCCCAAGGCTGAGGCGGAACAGGAGCTTCTATTCAGAGATAAGCTGAACGAGCAGTTAAAGAAAGCGGGTATAAGAAGCGAACCCTTGCAGGTTCTGCCCAGCCCGTCACGGCAGTCCCAGTACAAGCTGTTGCGATTGAAGTGCAACGCAAAATGCAGGTTTGGGCAAGTGCTCGATCTGCTTGCCGCGCTTAGAGAGAACCCTTATTTGGCCGGCATCGAGGAGATGCGAGTACAGTGCGACACGAAACAGCCGGCCGGCCAACGGCAGGAAGTGGAGCTGAATCTAACGGTATCCACATTTGTTAAATAGCCCGGCCCGGGCAAAAGAAACGTCCGGCAATTTATGGAGGTAGATATATGAGACGTGAATACCTATACCAAAACAAGAAATTGGCTTTGATGCTGCTGCTCGGAGTCTCAATAGTCTGCGCAGCTGTCATTTTATTTCGGGTGACAGGCTTTTTTGCGGATTCAAGCAAGGCCAGCACCTTGCTCAAAGACGCTGTCGCTCAGAGTAAGCCGGATGCCAACGATATGGAGAAACGCTTGGCTGATTCTAAAACGATCGCCGAGGAGCTGAAGAAGAAGAATCTGTTTGCCCCCCCTCCGCCGAAGCAGCACCCTGTAAGCGCCGTATCAGGCATAATGGGCGATGAAGTGTTGATAAACGACACGTGGTACAAACTCGGCCAAATGGTTGGTGACGCAAAGATCGTAGCCATTGAACCCACGCGGATCAAGATGGAGTGGGACGGCCAGGAAAAGGTCTTTGCCCCAATTGATGCGCCGACTCCTGCCGGCCCGTCTGGGCCCAGACCTGGAGGAGAAGTAGCCAAGGCAGAACAGGCCGGCGGAGCGGGAGCTGAGATGGTTCAAGCTTCCGGAGGACCACCTATGCCAGGCGGCCCCGGCATGGGGATGTTCGGCAATGTCTCTGAACAAGATAGAGCCAGAATGAGAGAGCAATTTGCGGGCATGAGACAGCGATTTGAGAATATGTCTGATGCAGAAAGAGAAAGAATGAGAGACGAAATGCGCCAGAGATTTGGCGGACGAGGCGGTGGAGGGGACCGCGGACCTGGTCGCAGAGGACAATAGGATGCTTTAATTGAGGTGAGCTAATATGAAACAGTACAGTGCAATAATATCAGTCGTAGCCGCTGCCGCGGTGCTTGCTGCTGCTTGGGGAATAGGCCGCTACGTTCGAGAAGTTAGACTCCAGCGTGCAGGGGCCGTCAATTCCCCAAAAATCACACAGCCGGGCACAAAACCTGGTCCCGAACGGCCAATGCCTGGACCAGGCCCAGGACGCAACCAGGAGCTCTCCGAGCAAGAAAAAGCTCGACTAAAAGAGCAACGAGGTAAGATGATAGAAAAAGTGGAGAATATGTCGGCGGAGGAAAAAGAAAAGTTCAGGGCTCAAGTGCGTGAGAAATTCAGCCCCAGCTCGCCGGCGGACAGGCAGGGATTTCCCCAGATGTCTCCGGAAGAAATGGCCAAACAAAAAGAGCAATTCGAGAAGATGAAGGAAAAATGGGAGAGCATGTC
>JAFNGF010000392.1 GCA_017885385.1 Planctomycetota bacterium | reverse complement strand
CGTCAGTTTAGCTCCATTTGCTCCGGTAAAGGCGTTTGGTCCGATCCCGGCCAATCTTGCTACCGATGTTAGCGACACTGTGACCCTTCGCTGGTCGGCGGGACAGAAGGCTGCTACACACAATGTGTACTTCGGCACCGATGCTACCGCGGTGGCAAATGCCACTACGGCCTCAACAGGTATCTATCGAGGTCAGCAGAATCTGGCTGCTGTCAGCTATGCGCCTACTGAAGCTCCGCTACAGTGGAACAAGACTTACTACTGGCGTATCGATGAGGTAAATCCTGCCGAGCCTGACGGTCCGTGGAAGGGCATTGTCTGGAGCTTCACTACCGCCAATTACATTGTCGTGGATGATTTTGAGAGCTACACAGACAATGTTGGCAGCAGAATATTCCAGACCTGGAAGGACGGCTGGGGATACAACGAACCGGCGCCGGGCTATGCCTGGTAACGGCACCGGCTCGGCTGTAGGGTACAGTCAACCTCCGTTTGCTGAGCTGACTACCGTTCATGGTGGCGGCCAGTCGATGCCGTTAGGTTACGACAACACCGGAACGACCGGCAAGACCCGCTACTCAGAGACCTTCCGAGAGTGGACCTCACCGCAGAATTGGACCAGAAACAACGTTAAGGCATTGACACTGTACGTCCGAGGTATTCCACTAGATTTTCTGGAGAGCCCGGCCGGCACTTTCACGATGAGCGCCGAGGGCTCAGACATCTGGGCTGGGACTGACGAGTTCCGCTATGTCTACAAGCAACTGTCGGGTGACGGCGAGATCATTGCACGCGTTGTCCGCATAGCTGGACCGGCCACCAACGAATGGCGAAAAGCCGGCGTTATGATTCGCGAGACCCTCGATCCTACATCCAAGCATGCGTTTATGGCCGTTTCGCCGAATCCGACACATGGTCTTGCTTTCCAGTACCGTGACGGCATCGACGCCGCGGATTCGGACAGCGAGCATGGTGTTGACAATCAGACCGCGCCGTACTGGGTCAAGGTGGTACGCAAAGGCAACGTGTTCACGGGTTATCATTCGCCCGATGGTATTACTTGGACGATGAAAGACCCCAGTGGCACCGAAACCGATGCCAGCAACCCGGTGACGATTACGATGGCTTCGAACGTTTATATCGGGTTAGCGTTGACCAGCCATGAGAACGATGTATTGTGTATGGCCCAATTCAGCAACGTTTCTACGGGCGGCTCGGTTACGGGCGCCTGGACGGTCGTGGATATCGCTTCGACTGTTACTGGCACTAACGATGATGAGCCATTGTACGTGGCGGTGGAAGACAGCTCTGGCAAGATTAAGGTTGTCACCAACGACAATCCACTTGCCGCGGTAGACCCGGACTGGCCGGAGTGGAACATTGAGCTGACGCAATTCAGCGCTGCCGGCGTCAATCNNAAGAAGATGTATATTGGCCTGGGCAGCCGGACCAGTCCGAAGGTTGGCGGCACGGGCACGATATACGTCGATGATATCGGGGTATATCCCAGCAGATGTGTTCCTTCGATGGGTAAACCCGCTGCTGACTTGAGCGGCAACTGTGTGGTTGATTATGCAGACATAGAGATTATGGCGGGTGATTGGCTTGCCAGCGGTGCTGGTCTGGCGGCTGATTTGCATCAGGACAATGTGATTAACTTCAAGGACTTTGCCGTATTGGCGGATTCTTGGCTTGAGGAGATTTTGTGGCCGTAATCGCATCGTTCATTGTTAACCGTTCATAGTTCATCGATGAACAACGAATCCCGATTTATCGGGAAACTTCGGGGCCTATCCCGGCGTGCCGGGACAGGCCCCATTTCATTTGTAGAGTTTGCCTTTAACTTACAGTAATCATGGCCAGCACCTTATCTCGATTAACGAAACCGCATACCTTGGCAGACTGAAAGTAGATTCCACTTTCCCGTCGCAAACGTCACAGTAGCGGATTGGTTCCAAAAGCTCCAGCCCTGTCCCGAGCCCGGTCGAGGGATCACCCGCAGCTCGCAACCGGGCTAACATATCCGGTGTGGGGTTCTGTGGGCTGCCTAGCTCAAGCCAACGTGTGTAAGCATTGCTGTGGGTGTCGTCGATACGATAGTGGACTATGCGAGCCCGTGCTGCATTATTGTCAGGTATTTGGACAGTCAACTTTACCGAAGCAGGGGGGCTATCGACCATGTCGTCATGGTAGTTCCAAAGAAGTATCTGCACGGTTTCCTCAGTGGCGACTGCCAAACCGTCAATGTCTGGTTGGTCTCGAACACTCTGCCGGCAAATACGATCCACGCCGAGCGCACCGCTGCTATTGACGGGGATGCGCCTGCCTTGAAGCATCCCTAACATCTTAAAGGCGTTCAATACCGGCTTATGGATTCCGTTGGTCGATAGCGTGCGAAACCCCTCGAAGTAATCCTTGCCGTCGAACATGAAGGCCCACGTCAGCACTGCCTGCAGGTTGATGCCTTTGTGATCAGCCAGGTCAAGAGTATGCTTCATTAGGGCAACTTCGTAAGCTGCGTATGCGCTGCCGTTACGGTAGCCATTCGCGGGATTTACGCCGGAAGACAGAGCCGCGGCTCCCTCTGGGTCACACTCGCCGATGATGACAGGAAGATTGTGCAATTCTGGAAACTCCGCGATGATGCTAAACCCGTCTCGATTAGTCCGCAGGTTTTGCCCCAAATCCATCTGGGGCCTGCCCCCTCCGGCTACGGCTCGGCCGTTCGCCGAGACGAGAGCGGAGTCGAGGGGATGCCCGGCGATATACCTTGTCCCGCCCTTGGAATGGAATCCAATATAGTCCAGGCGTACACCCTGCCGCCCGGTAGCATAGTTTTTTTCTCGCAGACAGTGTTCAAGAAACCGGCGAAGGAATGGCGGAGCTCCAGCCGTATGTGGCCCACCAAGAGGGGCCTCCGGGAGAGCTTCGTGCAGTGCGTGCTCGGTGTAGTCGAATAGCTTACAGTATTCCTCGAGGGTTCCCTGCCAGTATCTGATATTGGGCTCATTCCACAATTCCCATAGCCACGACTTCTCCGCCCCGGCATATCTTTGGGCGCTATGCCGCGCCCACTGTCGTATAAGCTCAGCCCATTTATTATAGTCCTTGGGAGGATAATAGACCCCATATCCTTCCATCTTGAAAGGATCGCTACTTTTGTAAGGCTCCGGCTTGACGGAAAGGTCCTTTGGCATAAAACCGATCTCTACCAGGGGCCGGCAGCCAGAACCGATAATAGCGTCTGTTATTTCATCCATGATCTTCCAATCATATACAGCGTTACCGGCGGAATCCTCGCTGTAAGCGTTGGTCGATCCCCATTTCAGCGATGGTTTCCCATCGCCGCTGACGAGCAGAAAATGCTGCCGCAGATATACGCGCTCGGGATTTATCCGTGCCAGTGTGGCCATTAACTCCTTCGCGCCAGGCGTTAAAGTGTAGTTACATTCATCATAGCCGAAATACTGCCAGACGTGTCGCAGTGGTTTGCCAGGCTTGGTTGCATCAACGATCACCTCAACAAGCCTGCCCCGAGCGGAGTCGAGGGGGCTGGCCCGAGCGGAGTCGAGGGGGCTGGCCCCTTGCGACTCAGCCGCATTTTTTGCCGGAGAGAGCAGAGAGAGATCACTCGTCTCGGCGAAGGCCGAAGCCGCAGCGGGAGAGGAATTATTCCATTTCTTTATCTCTGTGTCCTCTGTGGTTTTTTTTGCGCCGGCTGAAAACTGGCACAGGTTCAGGCAGGCCAATATCACAAAATATTCGCTTCTGGTTTTCATTTCAATGTCTACCAAGAACTCTATGGTTTTGGGGCCGAGGCTTTTCGCAAGGGCTCCTTCGGCAGGGCCCGATCCGGGCGGGGGCTGGGTTTTGCGCGTGCGATTACCGCCACCTTAAGGTCTTTTGCGGGAACGAGATGCCGGTAGAAAAAAGCCTGCATCATGTCGTCCGCCGGTACGGCCGCCCGGACGATTTGCCGCCCCTGGATTACTGCCCGACCTTCCACGCACAGGTTGAGGGGCTCCTTCGTGGGCGTCGGCGGCGCCTTCAGCGTGACCTTAGCCTGGTCCTGGCCGGCGGGGACCCGGCCGCCGCTCAGCGTGAATCCGCTCGGCGCATCCTTTAGTGTTAGGGCGATCTCATCGGAGAATCCGTCTTTCCGAAGCGCATACACGGTCAGGGCGGCGGTGGCGCCGGCGCGGACGTTGACGCTGGACGGCACGACCCGCAGCTCAAAATCGGGTTGCGGCGGACTGATGCGCAAGCGGTAGCCGTAGGCCGGGCCGCCCTTGTGTTGCGCATCGCCAAGGGCAAGATAATACGTCCCGTCGGCGGGCAGTGTGGCGCTCAGCAGAGAATCCGCGTGGTGTGTGGTCAGCCCCGCTGCCTTATCCTCATGATCGTCGTTGAAGGCTATTTGCCGGCCGGTTGCATCGGTCAGCTTGAGCGTGGAATCCAGCGGAGAGTCCAGCCGGCGTGCATAGACCTCCGCGACGATCTCATCGCCGGCGCGACCTTCGAAGCGGAACAAGTCCACATCACCCGGCTGATCAATGCGCCCGTTCACGATCAGCGGAGGCGTGACCTGCTGGGCGTTGGCCTGCTCGTTATTCGGTTCCTGCTCCAGACATTCCGGCAGCGTGTCCACCGCAAAGGGCACCGGATTGGAGATCAGGCCCTTGCAGCTTGCCGAGACAGGATAAACTCCCGGCCCTTTGTCTTTGGCTTGCGGCGTAAGGTTGGATGCCGGGAGATTCCAGCCGTTAGCCTCGATTGTGGTTTGAGCGCCGGCTGTACCCCCCAGGGGGAAGATGCTCGTCACAAACGGCAGCTCGCCCAGCGCGATGCGATAGACGAAATCCTCGCG
>JAFNGF010000391.1:14784-23177 GCA_017885385.1 Planctomycetota bacterium | reverse complement strand
TCATCGCCATACTCAATACGCCGTTGACGGGTCTGACTCGGCCATCCAGGGCCAGCTCACCGACGACAATGAAATCTTTGGCCGGCGGGCCGACCAAAATGCCCTGCCCGATCAGCATTCCCAGAGCGATGGGCAAATCGAAGGCGGGGCCGGCTTTTTTCACATCCGCTGGGGCCAGGTTTATTACAGACTGTGTTTTGGGATATTTGTAGCCGCAGTTGACGATTGCGCTTTTGACTCTTTCGGTGCTTTCTTTTACCGCCGCATCGGGCAGTCCAACGATGATAGACTTTTCGAGCCCGCCGCGCGCAACATCAACCTCGACCTCACAGATTATGCCTTCGATCCCTTCAAGCGTAACACTGTGAAGCCTGGCTAACATATTCTTCCTTCCTTCGCCTGCACTCGCGTAACCCCAGGTGCGAGCGTTTCTGCGAAAGAATATCAGATGATGAGAATTAAGTCAAATAGCACGAAGAGGTTACGGCAGGCAAATTTTTCTAAAAAACCCTGTCTTTCTCATAATTCTCTCATTTTTGTTTTGCCAATATCGTACTCGACAAAACCAGATGTGTCGGGTAGCCTAACCACGGTGACAGGCTGTGAAATTCTTGGTGTTTTTAATGAAGGAGAACAATTATGAGACTGAAATCGGGTTGGCTTGACGCAATTCTCATCGCTGTCGGGTTGTCCACGACTCTGCTGGTCGTGGGTTGTGCATCTCAGGCTGCAGCACAAGAGAGAAAAGTTTCTCTCCTACCGGCAGACCTGCCGGCTGCCATAAGAAAGGCTATCGAGGAAGCCTTTCCGAGGGGGGAAATCATGGCAATTCAAAAGGAGGTCGAAGGGGAGGACCCAGGCCAGTATGACGTGGACATACGTTCCGGCGGAAAAGAGTACGAAGTTGAAATCTCCCCGGAAGGCAAGGTGATTGAGACCAAGGAAAAGATGCCTGCAACAACAGCCACGGGCGGCGAGCAAGGCAAGAAATGGACGGAATCTTTCGGTCAGGAGAACTGCACCTTCTCTTCGGTTGGCAAGAATCGGTTCTTCATTCTGCAGCCTGGTCATCAACTCGTACTGGCAAGTCGTACAGAAAAAGTGGCAATTACCGTCCTGGATGAAACAGAGAAAATCGGCGATGTAGAAACCAGAGTTGTGGAAGAGCGCGAAGAGCTGAACGGAGAACTGAAGGAGGTGTCGAGGAACTTCTTCGCCATTTGTAAAGAGCATGGCGACGTATTCTACTTCGGGGAGGAGGTGGACAGTTACAAGGGTGGTAAGATAGTCAGCCACTCCGGACAGTGGAGAGCGGACGAGAAGAATTCCAGAGCGGGAATCATGATGCCTGGGACAATTCTTCTGGGGGCCAGACATTACCAGGAGATCTCGCCGAACGCCATGGATAGGGCTGAGATATTAAGTGATGACGTGACTATGAAGACGCCGGCCGGAACATTCAAGAACTGCATAAGAATAGAAGAGACGTCCGGAATAGATCCTGATGAAAAATGCTACAAAACCTATGCACCAGGTGTGGGCCTGATTCAAGATGAAGATCTGGTGCTGACTAAATATAGCGAAGCGAAATAGGCAAGCATCTTACTTAACAGAAAGAGTTTACGACAAACGAAAACTCTTCAAAAAAATTGTTTTTCTCACAATTCTCTCATCTTCGTGTTGGTACTATCATAGTCGCTGAAATTGTGAAGTTCGAGCTGAAAACGTGTCGGTCATTTTTTGAATAAGGAGAAAGAAAATGTTAAAGAAACACTGGAAACTGGTTGGTATCATGGTTATGGTCGTTGCTGGTTTAGCACTGTGTATTGGGGCAGTGGCTAATAAGCAAGTCGCAGAACAAGCGAAGACTCTTTCCGTCGATCAGGTCCCTGACGCGGTCAAAGGGACCATTCAGGCGCAAGGTGGAACCATCCAGGAAATCGAGATGGNNGATGACGACGATGATGAGGACGAGGACGATTAGACACAAGAGAACTAATGACGCATCAAGTTCTCGCAGCTAAAATATACACCGTTGAGTAATAAAAGATTGTTGCTCAGCGGTGTTTTTTTGTTGTTGTGTTAGGTCAGAAGCGTTCGCACGTGATGTGAGAATCGTCTTCTGCCGGTGAGATCATGTGGTAATGCGTTGTTGGAGGTACGCCAAATGCACGTTATCTTATGTAATAGGCCCCGATGTGCCCTGCTTTCGATATTCTGCGTTTTGCTGTTTAGCTGTTCGGTAGGTCTGTCGGAAATCATAGCCGAGGGGGTCAGGCTGGTACCGTTGACAAACGACGGCAAATCAAAGGCCGTGGCTTGGGCCTATCACGGTGACTGGGTGGCCTTTGTGCGCCAAGTGGGTGATTCGGCCCAATGGCAGCTGCACGTTATGAAGGCGGACGGTTCGCAAGTGAAACCAGCCTGTCCCGNNTGGAGATGTGTTTTTTGCCGAGTGGTCCTGGGCCGGCGACCGCATCGTGTATGAATTCTCCAACACGCCTGAGGGAGAAAGCCAAGGAGCGGTCTATATCTATGACATCAAGCAGAACAGGTCCACCACCATCTCCCCTCCGTATCGAAGAAACAATTTCGATGCAGACGATGGGCCCTTCTGGTCGCCCGACGATCGCTACCTTGCGTACAAAGTCCGCGTGGGCCTGACAGAAACGCGGCAAGTCTGGCTGTTCGATACGGCTACGCAAAGCACCTGGCAACTGCTGCCCGAGCGAGGTCAGGGAAAAGATCAACGCTGGAGTGCATCTGTGCCGCCGAGGCTTAGCTTACTCGTTCAGGCCGGTGGCGCTTGGGACTTGGTCACGGTCAAGCCCGACGCCACAGACCTTGTCATGCTCACCGACATCGGCAGTGAATCATTAGATGTCGGAGGCCCACGCTGGTCGCCCGTGGATGATGTCGTGGCCTTCACCTTTGATAAAGACATGACGCAAAGCGAACGTGGGCAGCGTTGCGATGCCTGGGTGACCCGAGCTGACGGAAGTGCTCGCGCAAATCTGACCAAGGCGAGCACACCTGCCACAGAGAACCAACTAAAGCTGGATGATCCGATCTGGTCGTGGGGCGGGCGCTACATACTGTTCAAGGGCGATCGCTTCGATATTCAGGGCAACGACATACCCACGTTATATCTTGTGGACCCGAACAGGGGCGGGTATCAGGTGCTCTTGACCTCCCATCCGCGAGAGGATGGGACGCTCGATGATTTCGAGGTCTTCAAATGGTCCTATGACAGCACGAAAATCGCTCTGCTGACCAGACGCTCCACGGTTCGGAACTGGGGTCCTGATTCGCGAGAGGAAAACCGACGGACGGTTCTGACCCTCTATGATATGGTCACCAGACACGTCGAGGACCTTCTGACGTTGAGCGATGAGCAGGACCGCAAGCAAATCAATCGAGGCCTGCGAGGATCGTGATGACGGCGTGGTCAATATCTCGTGGTCGCCAGACAGCCGGTCGTTGTTCATCACGATCTCCAAGATCATCAGCAAAGCCGACGGCATCATGCAACCGGATGTCTATCGCGTGGACCTGCCGGAACGCCTAATCAGCCCTTTGGCCCGAGCCTGTGATGGGCCCCCAATAGGCCGGGCCACGCCGATGGTGGCCAGCGTGCCATCAGCCGGACAGGGACAGGAGCAACTCTCTCCCGGCACGACACCGAAGCCTACCGCTCTGGAACCTTCCTCGAAGGATTCCGGTATCGTCATCCGGACGATTGAGCCCTTGCACATGACCGTGGAAGAAGCTCTTTCATCATTACCGTCCAAGTATGCCCAATATATTACTGCGAACTCATCCCGCAATCTCTTCCTGTTCATGGGGCCTGCCGAGCTTCTGGCCGAACTGCAGAACAGTCTGAAACTGATTGATACCCCGGCCACCCAGATTCTGGTGGATCTGCTGGCTGTGGAGCTAACCGACGAAGCCACCCGTGAGCTCGGGCTGGACTGGACCTATGCCAAGGGACGTTTCGGTATGTTCCAACCTATGGGTAATGCGATTCGTGACCTGAGCCCAGACGCCACATTAGACGGACTGACCACTTATCCCGGAACCGGCCAGTTCTTCTACCAGGGCGTTGGACGACTACCGGAGGAGTTCTTTGTTCGGTTAAACGCACTAATCAAGGACGGCAAAGGCACGATCCTGACTAACCCACGTACGGTCGCGGTCAGCGGCCAGGAAGCCATGATTCAGATTCGCAAGACACTGAACTACTTCTTTAATGAGGGCTATGACGTATCAGGCCGTCCCATCGTCAAGAAGAGCGATATCTCGGCCGACACCCAGGGCCGCATTACCCCCACCCTTTTGGCGGACGGTCGAATTACCATGGCGGTGTCGGTCAAGGTCGGAAGCTTCACCTTTACGCCCGACGCCGGCCTGCCCGAACAGGTCAATCGGGAATCCACGACTATGGTCGTTGTACGCGAAGGCCAGACCCTGGTGATCGGTGGCCTGCGTCAGCAGGAAATGAGCGAAGCCGTTATCAAAGTCCCGCTCCTGGCCGATGTGCCGCTCATCGGGCCTTTGTTCAGGAAAACTCAAAAGGTGGCCCGAAACAGCGTCCTGACGCTCTTTATCACTCCACATGTCCTGCTTCCCGACGCTCCCTCGCCGAATTGGCCCCAACTGGATGCCAACGACCATACGATACAGCCTATTATGCGTGAGTCTCCGTCGCAAAACGATGGTGCGCGTAGCAAAGACTGACTGCAAACCGTGATCGAGAGGTAGGGAATGATGACAAGGTTCGCTTCAGCAGCTAAAATGTGCGCGACGCCGCTGCAGCCAGCAGCCCTTCTGGTGGACATGAAGATGCGACTACTGCTCATCGAAGACTACCGGCCTTTACAGCAGTCCCTTGCAAAGGGGTTGCGAGAAGCAGGTTTTGCGGTGGATACCACAGGCGACGGCCAGGAGGGCTTGTGGTTTGCGATGGGCAATGATTACGACGTGATTATCCTTGACCTGATGCTGCCCGACATGGACGGCCTGAGCCTTCTCAAGAAGCTAAGGGCTGAAGGCAGACAAAACCATGTATTGATTCTGACCGCCAAGGACACTTTGGAAGACCGCATAAAGGGCTTGAACCTCGGCGCCGACGACTATCTGGTAAAGCCCTTTTCTTTCGAAGAGTTGTTGGCACGAGTCCGCGCGTTAGTGCGCCGAAGCTATCGGGAGAAGAACCCCGAGATCAAAGTCCAGAATCTGCGGATTGACCTGACGGCACAGAGGGTTTGGGACGGTCGAGACGAAATCCGGCTTACGCCGAGGGAATATGCGCTTCTGGAATACTTGGCCCTGCGAGCCGGGCAAACGGTGTCCCGCACAGATATATGGGAGCACGTGTACGAGTTCGAATCCGCCGCATCGAGCAACGTGGTCGATGTTTACATCGGCTATTTGCGAAAGAAAATCGAACAGCCAGGCAAACCTCCCCTCATTCATACGGTGCGAGGCCGTGGCTATACTCTGGGAGTCCAGCCGTGAAGCCTTCCCTGCAGATACGTCTCGTTGTGGGCGTAGTGAGCGCCGTATTGTTGCTGCTGACCGTCTTCAGTGTGGGCATCTATAGCGTTATTCGCAGCGCCTTGCTCAGTCAGTTCGATGCTTCACTGGTATCGATAGCCCAAATATTGGCCGGCTCGGTGGAAGTTGACGGTGACCAAATCGAGCTGGAGATCGAGATCCAGCAAATGCCGGAGTTCCAGGACCGCAACAAGCCGACGTACTACCAATTGTGGCGCCGTGACGGCACGGTGGCGGCAAAGTCCCCGCTGCTGGACGGCAGTAACCTGCCGCGTCTGGCGGGATCCCCAGAAAAACCCACCTTCAAAACGCTCAGAGCCGGCGCCGGCCGAGTTGAACGTGCGGCGGGCTACGGCTTCACGCCAAGGCTTTCCGACAACGACCGCAAAACGGCAGAGCCGCCGCGACTGATGTTGACTGTGGCGCGAGACAGCGATGCGATATTGAGCCAATTGCGGTTTCTCCGATGGGTGCTCTTTCTCGCGTCGGGGGCCGTGATATTGTTATCTATCCTTGTCGCGCTGCNNACTCGCATCGCCGCTGAGGATGTGCCCGGCGAGCTGCTGCCGATCAAAGAGCGTTTGAATGATCTTTTGTCCCGACTTGAAGCTGCATTCAATAGAGAACGCCGTTTCACCGCCGATGTTGCCCACGAGCTTCGCACCCCTCTGGCGGGGATACGTTCCACAATTGAGGTAACGCTGTCGCGCGGCCGCGACCAGAAAGAATACAAAACAGCCCTTTCCGATTGCCTGGCTATCATTGAAAACATGCAGACAATGGTGAACAACCTATTGATGATCGCCCGTCTCGACGCTTGCCAAGCGGCTTTGCGCCGGGAGCAGGTTCACCCGGCTGAACTGGTGAGCTCCTGCTGGCGGCCGCTTTCAGAAAAGGCTAAGCTGCGCAGGATCGCCTTTGACAATCGTATCCAGACGGATACAGTCATCAATTCCGACCCGCAAAAACTCTCCATGGTTTTATCGAACCTTCTCGGCAACGCCGTTGAATATGCGAACGACACCGGCCAAATTTGGGTCACAGCTCACCACAGCGACGACTCCATAGAGATCGCCGTTGCCAACACTGGTTGTCGGCTCACGAGCGACGAAGCCGCACGGGCATTTGACTGCTTCTGGCGCGGTGATTCATCTCGCGCAGGCACAGGCACTCACTGTGGTTTGGGGCTGGCTCTGGTTCAAAGGCTTGTCGGGGCGTTAGGCGCTTCTGCTGCCGCCGAGGTACAGCCCGGCGGGGTGTTTACTGTTCGGCTGACCCTGCCGGCATCAGCCCCCTAATATGGCCGGGAGAATCCCCAAACAAAAAAGGCCATAAGTATAACGCTTATGGCCTGTTGGTTCGTAACTGAAAATATATCTTTGTAGAATCAAGTAGTTTGACTGCGGAAAACGCAGGCGGCGGTCGAATCCGGATCGGAGAATGAAGTTTATTCGGAAAAATACCTTGCTCGATTGCTTGATACTGCAATCGATCTGTGTTATTCGTTGCATCCTCAGGAACCGATGCGGCGAAAATAAACCATATCGTCCCGACTATGGACTTTCTGACCTTCATAATCTACCCCCTGACGAACCTATTGATTGTATCGGCTGTAGGTAGATTTTTCCCTTAGCCAAATTAGTGATGAACCTGCGGTAAAACCGCCGCCAAATATTTAGCCCCGCAATCCTTCGACCCGGCTCAGGCCCGCCCCTAGCAAGCCCGAGGGGACGGGTTTATTGCGGGGCGTCACCGTGCCGGCGACGGCTAAACTCCCCGAACACGCGTTTTCAGTACTGATATCGGCCTTTTTGGGGGAAAAGCTTTTGCGTGAAGACCGGATGGAACCGGCAAAAGTAAGGAAGTGATAGAAACCGGTGTCGGCATTTTCTGGCTGATTATTTCGTCCTTTGCAGCAGGCCTATTGCCAATTGCCGAAGCGTATCAGCTTTGAGACCGAAAGGTTCTAATACCGCTACCGCCTCATCGGCCAGATTTTTGCCCAATTGTCTCGATTTTCCCATCCCTAACACAGCCGGGTAAGTTGCCTTGCCCGCTTTCTGGTCCTTGCCGGCGGTTTTGCCCAGTTGCTCGCTCGAAGCGCATACGTCAAGAATATCATCGGCTATCTGGAAACTCAGACCAATCTTCAATCCGTATTCAGACAGGCGGTTCAATTGCCGGGCATTAGCCCCGCCGCAGATGGCCCCCATCGCCGCAGCACAGCGAAACATTTTCGCGGTCTTATTGGTGTGAATATATTGCAGAATCTTTTTACTGCCGGCATTTTTTTCCGCTTTTAGGTCGGCTATCTGGCCTGCGATCATGCCGGCAGGCCCAGCCGCCTCCGCCAATTGAGCAATCAACCTTACCGCAATGCCCGGGTCATCAATCNNTCAGCGTTGTGATTTACCCCGCCGCCGACCAACTCGCAACACCAGAGCACCAGCACCGAGCGTATGCGCTTGCCCGGTGCGACAAGAGTGTACCTGACGGCTTTTTTCAAATCACCGTCGATATTTCTCTGCTCAGCCAAAAGCTGCCGCAGAGTATGATTGACCAATTGTGCCTCTCTCCGCAGCAGCGCACTGACATTGGAATTGGTAACCTTCGTTGCGGACATATCGGGCACTATTTTCGAGAACCTAAAATCTGTCTTGGTAAGTTGTATTCTTGTATTATATGTCTCGTCGCAGATTTTCACAGCCATTTATGAGGCACGATATGATTTTAATTCTTGGCGTTACCGGCTCGGGCAAAGGGCGATTGGCTTTTGATCTGGCCAGAGATTTGGGGGCTGAAATAATCAGCATAGACTCGATGAAGGTCTACCGCCG
>JAFNGF010000391.1:0-14727 GCA_017885385.1 Planctomycetota bacterium | reverse complement strand
GTGGGCGGAACCTCGCTATATATAAAGGCCCTGCTGTACGGCCTGTTCGAGGGACCGGCAGCCGACAAGCAGATTCGGGCCGAACTGAGAGCACGCGCGGAAACTCAGGGCCTGGACCAGCTTTATCGTCAACTAACACAAGTCGATCCGGAGGCGGCTGCTCGCATCCACCAAAACGATGCCAGGCGTATAATCCGGGCTCTGGAAGTGTATGAGCTTACCGGCAAGCCAATCTCCAGCTTCCAGCGGCAGTGGAACCCACAACAGACGAGCGACGAGCGACGAGCGACGGACTATGACTGGACGATAATCGGCCTACGAAGAGACAAAGCCGAGGAAAACAAGACGATTAACGCCAGGGTCAAGAAGATGATTGCTGCCGGCTTGGTTGATGAAGTCAAATCTCTGCTTAGCGAGGAAAAACCGCTAAGCCCGCAGGCTCGATGTGCTATCGGCTACGCTGAGGTAATAGACCATCTCAGCGGGAAAACAACCCTGGATGATGCGATTGAGCTTATAAAGAAGAACACTCGCCGGCTGGCCAAGAGCCAGCGAACCTGGTTCAAAACCTTCCGAAGCGTCCACTGGCTTAACATCGGGCCGGAAGAACCGGGCGAGAAAATTCTCGACCGGGTAAAGGGAACAGCGGACAGCATCGGATCACGTTGATTTGTGGGCTGTTAGCGATTAGAATGACGTAGGACTTAAGCTAATGGACACGATAATATGAGCACAGAAACCCTGAAAAATATTCTGGATGAATTGATCGCTCTACCAAAAGAAACTGAGTGGATGGAGTTCAAAGTCAATTACGTAAATCAGGAAGAGATAGGCGAACACATTTCAGCATTGTCCAACTCCGCTTGTTTGCATGAAAAGCAACACGCATATCTCGTCTTTGGGATCGAGGATGAAACACACAGAATTATAGGGACGAAGTTCAAACCTAAGCATTACAAGGTTGGGAACGAAGAGTTGGAAAATTGGCTGGCAAGGCTGCTAAAGCCAAGGATAGATTTTAGAATTTACGAGTTTAACTACGACAATAAACCAATATCATTTTTTGAGATTGATCCTACTCAGCATACACCTGTGAAGTTTAAGGATTCAGCCTATATTAGAGTTGGCTCTTACACGAAAAAACTCTCGGATTTTCCTGAAAAGGAACGCAAAATCTGGAAAAAGGATGCAGTTTACGACTGGTCGGCGCAAGTCTGCCCCGAGGCAACTATCGATGACCTTGAGCCTAAAGCTATCTCAAAAGCCAAAGAAGAGTACAAACAGAAGAATCCGCAAAGGGCACGTGAAGTTGATGAATGGGAGCACTTAACATTTCTTAATAAGGCCAAGGTGACAAGGCAAGGCCAAATTACCAGAGCGGCTATCATTCTACTGGGCAGAGAGGAATCAGAACACTTCATTTCGCCGTCAGTAGCCAAAATAACCTGGGTCTTGAAGGACGCAAATAATGTCGAAAAGGATTATGAACACTTCGGACCACCATTCATATTAAACGCTGAGCGAGTCTTTACAAAGATTCGAAACTTGAAGTATCGCTACCTTCCGGACGAAAGTCTATTTCCAATAGAGATAAACCGGTATGATGCTTGGGTGATTCGTGAGGCACTACATAACTGCATCGCACACCAGGATTATGAATTGAGGGGCCGAATTAGCATCGTCGAAACTCCTGACGAATTGATTTTCACCAATGTCGGCAGTTTCATCCCGGGAGACGTGGAAACGGTTATCGCGCAGGATTCTCCGCCCGAAATCTACCGCAACCCATTTCTTGCTACCGCTATGGTTAACTTGAATATGATCGAGACTATAGGGGGCGGAATAAAAAAGATGTTCAGAACACAGAGGGAAAGATTTTTCCCCTTGCCTGATTACGATCTAAATCAGCCTAACAAAGTAATCGTTAAAATACAAGGCAGGGTTTTGAATGAGAACTACACCCGATTACTGATCAAGAATCCAGATATGGACCTGTCTACGGTAATGCTTTTAGATAAGGTTCAAAAACACATAAGGCTAACTAAAGAAGAAGGGAAATATCTAAAGTCAAAAGCGCTGGCCGAAGGCCGATACCCGAACCTTTTTCTTTCTTTGAGAATCGCCGCAGCAACAAAAGAAAGGGCAAAATACATCCGGGACAGAGGTTTCGCTGACCAGTACTACAAGGACATGATAATAGACTTCATTGGAAAATTTGATCCTGCTGGCAGGGCAGATATAAACGAGCTGCTTATGGATAAACTCCCAGACGCATTAGATGAAAGACAAAAGCGAAATAAAATATCAAACTTACTCTACGCGATGTCCAAGAAAGATAAGACTATTATGAACAAGGGGTCAAGTCGTAAACCACAATGGATACTTCGTCAGACCTGAACATCATAGAATCAGATGGGCTTATCTTGACTTTACCTAAACTTATTGCAGCTTAGTTAAATTTAGTTAAACTCTTAGTTAAATAAATTAACTTGAAGCAATACAAGGCTCTATCAGTAAATGGTTTACGGCTAAACATTATTTTTTTGTTGTATCGTTTTTCCACCCTAGGCCCAATACTTTAGACCGTTTGCAGCTGGCGTTGGGCACGCAGCACGGCAGCGGTATCACTTAGAACCAGCTGCTTTATCAAACTGGCTGGAACCACGCTCAGGCCCATATTGAAGACCTTCTCCTCCACCATCGATGCTATCGTCCGTGCGGTCTGTCGGGAAAGGCCGTGCTTGATGATGAGGTCTTCGACGATTCTGCCCTTATCCCAGCGAGACCTGCCGGCGCACTGCTCCGGCTCGCACAACAGCTTGGCATCCGCCAGCTCCTGCATATCCACCGCTACCACCTCAATTCGACTGCGCTTAAGCTTACGCTCGAAATGATATTCGGTTAGCGCAATAGCGGCTTCTTCGCAGCCGGCGGCGGACAAAACCGCCTTAATGACGGAAAAGACCTCGCCGCTGGTTACATTGTGAGAATTCTGCCTGCGATATAGATAATATGTCACGACCTCCGCAAGCTCCTCGGCGATGCGAATATCCGGCTGACCAATCGCAACCAGAGCGTTACTGATAGTGCCTATGACTTTGGTGTGTAGGTATTCCTCGACAGTTCTGTCTGCCTTTGAAACTTCGAGCTGGGTTTTCATGTGCTTACCCTTGCCTCCGTGCACAGTTTAGCGATCAATCGCTGGGAGCAAAGCATAAAACCGTACAATCTTAATTTGAGCAGGTCTTGGCCTCTAAGTCAAAGGTTTTTCTCCTCATTCATCAAAAAGTTTAAGTTGCTCCAATGGCTCGGCATTATGGATAACTCTGCTGACCTCCTCGATTAGCTCGCCGGCATCTTTGAAATCACGGTAGACACTGGCAAAACGAATGTAGGCAACCTTGTCGACAGTACGGAGGTGCTTCATCACGCTTTGGCCTATAAAAACCGACGCGACCTCCTTGTCAAACTTTCGCAAGATGTCCTCCTCGACTTTGTCGGCTATCTGCTGAATCTGCTCAGGCGAAACCGGCCTCTTGTAACAGGCTTTCTGCAAACCGCTGATGATCTTGTCCCGCTCGTAAGGAACCCTGGACTTATCTTTTTTTATCACGTACAGCTTGAAGCCTTCGCCGGCCCTTTCGTAGGTGGTGAAGCGTCTTTTGCACACCAGACACTGACGCCGGCGTCTGATCACTCTGCCGGCATCGCTGGACCGTGAATCAATAACCTTATCCCTGTCTTCCTTGCAAAAGGGACATTTCACAGGCCGGCTCTGCCTCCTTTACCTGTTAGCGTTCAGCCTTGCGGCCCGGCTATTTTTGCTGGTCATCGATGCGACACCACATCTGGCCGGTATATATATTCTAAGGCCAACATATTGTGTGTCAAAGAAAATTTTACTTCGCGGCAGGTAACCTGAACCGAACGACCGTGAAACCGCCGGAACCACCAAGTATGTAGCCCCGCCCCGCTCCGGCTTCGGCCTTCGCCGAGACGAGCAATTTATTGCGGGGTTATATCAGTTATTTATGGCGGGGGGGCACATTTCGCGTTTTACAAAAGGTCCTGCGGCGTCGGCAGTCCTTGCATAAAAAAAGCCCCTGCGCGGACAGCGCAGAGGCCAACTCGGAAAGAAACTTACGTAGCCCCCTAAAGGCTCTACACAGGGGCCCCCGCTTGGCGGGAGCCCAAATTCTTCGCCTGAGCCATTGGTGCCACCCTCCTCTGCCGGGCACTGCCTGCCGGCACTTGCCCGGCGGAGGCGCCGAGTAAGCCGGACTTTTCTATCCGCGGGCAATCGCCCTCACTCAAAAGAAAGCGGGCTTACCTGGCATCGGGTTACTCCTCCATCCTATTAAAGTATAACACAAGAATTGTGGAAGGACAAACCAAGCCGGCTGATTTTCCGCCCTTCTCAACCCGCAGTCCACAGCGAAGGGCAGAGGCGAACAACTGTAACCTAAGATCCGCTCGTCCGCTTCGAGCAGGCAAACTTGCACTGCTAAACTCTATCTCACTCAGCACCGGCCCTGATCGTGACACACCTACGCTTCTTCGATTTGAGCCTTACTTTTTAGCTCATCCAAAAACTTGTCGATAGCATCTTGCCGCATCTGTTGTGTAAGCTCATCCAGTATCTGCTGCTTCACTTCTTTAAGGCTGAGCACAGCGCCAGGCTTTCTGTCATACACCTTGGCTACGTGAAACCCGAACCGAGTGCGGAAGATGTCACTTATCTGGCCGACGCCCAAATTAAAGACCACGTCCTCGAACTCTTCCACCAGCTGTCCCTTAGTGACATAGCCCAAGTCACCACCCTTATCGGAGCAGTCGGTATATTTATCAACCACGACCTCAAAGGCCGCGCCGCCGTCCAGTTCTTCGTGTGCCTTTGTTATCGCCTCCAAGGCGGCTGCCTCATCTGTCCGCCAGTCCACATATTTGACTATATGGGCCACTTTGACCTGCTCGGCTGATTTGAGCTGCTCTTGGTTCTGCTGGTAGTACTGCTCGATATCAGCTTGTCTTGGTTTAGATAGAGCATTGCCAAGGTTACTTATCTTCCGCTCCACCCTCATCTGCAGCTCAACAACCTCTTTGAGTTTCTCGTCATTGTCTACCTCAAAGTCTCTGTAAAGCTCTTGCTCGTTTTTGTACCGGTCTTTTAGCCTGGCAATTACTGGTTCGACTTCATCGGGCGGGATTTTGTCCCCGTCCTTTTTGACCTCCTGATTGAGCAGAACTCTTTCGATCACATTCTCTCTGGACCATTCAAGCAGCTTAGCTTCTCGTTCTTTCGGGTTCTGCTCGGCAAAAACCTGCTCATAACGCGGTCTTAAACGCTCTACTTCCTTCTGTATTGCCGCATCTTCAATTCTTTCACCGTTAACAATCAAAGTCATTTTCGTTATTCCTCATCTCAAATCACCATTAGCCTTTAGCTTTTGCGTACCAATCCGGATCTTGCGCAAGTTTTTCTCTGGCTTGTTGCGTACACATGGCAAAAGCCGGATTGGTGCTCTCCCATGCCCGCTGCGTGAACGGGCTCTTACGCATCTTTTGCACTTCAGCCGCAACCTCCTTGAAATAGCTGCCGTAAATGTGCAGCGAATCGCTTATATCGACGTACCTGCCGACCGCGACCGGCTGATCGATTTTCTGCGAAATTTTCTCTGCGATGATTCGCTGTAGGTCGGTCAAGGCATAGACATTCATAAACCAGGCCTTGTAAAGGTCTCGGCTTCGCCAGTGCGTATTCATATTAAGTACAAGCTGTCCCACCTCGTTAGCGACCAGCCGGCACCAGACTCTCTGCAGGCAAGGCGGATGCTCGGTAGCCGGGTCGGCGGTGGGCATCCAGGTTACCGCCTGAGCTCTACGGCTGTGGCCGGCCCGCGACAGACAATCGACGATATACTGAATCTGGTTGACCTTTTTGAAGGGTTTCGGCGAATCGTGCCGCCCCATATTCTCCACCGGACAATGCGCAAATAGCCGCTCATGATAGGTATACGTCCATTTGCCCGCAGCAGGGTCGATCCAATGATCGTGAATACCGTTGACCACCTCCTGACGGTACACCTCCAACTCTTCAGGCCCACCCGGAAAATTCTTGTGGATTCTCGGCTCACAAAATGGATTCATAATGGTAACTATAACCGTTGCGTCCTTGCTCGGCGGATCTTCTGGCTTATCATATTGGGTTCTAATATCGACACCTTTATCCCACACCGCCAGGACAGCTTTTTCCCACGTCTCCGGCAGACAATCAGCGGAGATTGAGATAACAGGGATCATTCCGTTGGCCGTGCTCATCGTCGTACCGGCTCCACAATACGAGGCTCGGCGCCGCGCCTCGGCTTCACAAATCGGCTGATATCCAGCTCCTGTTCCGTAATCTTATAGTTGGCGGCGTAGCGCTCCGCGATCTCTTCCAACATTTGCTTGACCCGAAAGGCGTACCAGCTATCGGGCCATCGCTGCTCGATCTGCCGGCAGGCTTTCACCATTAGGCCATATTGCATGATGGGCAGCCTGCCGATGCTCCGCCCGGCAGCGGCCAAGGGCAGCAGCTCCTGCGCTTGAATATCCTCTATTTCCTCGAGCGGCTTGAAATACAGCGTTGTCGTCCCTTTAATATCGCTTGGCAGGACGATACCGGCAGCGCGTCCAGCGGGCTGGGTGGGAGCCGCAGAGGGCTGCTGCGCGACCTGTGCCTGCGGCTCTGGTGCTGGTTTGCCCGGCTGCTCGGCCGTCTGCTCGCCGGCTGCTTTCGGCTCCTCAAGGAACTGCCTATCCCGGTCGGCCATATCGTAAAATGTCTTCGGTTTCTCCGCCGGCTTCCGCTCACCGCCGGAAGGCAAAAATCCCTTCACCAGAATAATTAGAACCAAAACTGCGACCACAATGCCGGCTATTTTCAGCCAAAATGTATTCATATTATCACCAACCCGTGCCAATTGACGATTGATTATTGACGATTGATTATTTATAATAGATTGTAACGGGCAGCCTGGTTTTATCAATAGTAAATAGTGGACGGTCAATTTCAGATGTTCACAGGACTTATAGAGGCGATTTGTGTTGTAAAGTCGGCTCGCCCGAACGCGGGCGGCGTTTCGCTTACGGTCGACCTGGGCAATTTGGCCGAGCAGTGCAAAATCGGCGATAGTATGGCCATAAATGGTGCGTGCCTTACCATCGCCGAACTGACGGGCAGCCTGGCAACATTTGAGCTTAGCACCGAAACCCTGGCAAGATCGACTCTGGGCAAATTGAAGCCCTCATCAAAAGTGAACGTGGAGCAGGCAATGAAGCCGACCGACCGATTTGGCGGACACTTCGTGCAGGGCCACGTTGACGGCACAGCCACGATCAAAGCGATTAAAAGGCAGGGCCAATTTGCCGATATAGAATTCGCGGCCGAGCCGGAATTGCTCCGCCAGATGGTAGTTAAAGGCTCGGTCGCCGTTGACGGAATAAGCCTGACGATAGCCGGCTTAAACCGAAGCAGTTTCAGCGTCACCCTGATACCGCAGACGCTAAAGAGAACCACGGTTGGTACAGCAAAAGCTGGCGATGCAGTGAATATCGAAACGGACATAATCGTAAAGACGATAAAAAGTTATCTGGATAAGATTTTGCCGCAGAAGCAAACGCTAACGGTCGAGAAATTAAGAGAATTAGGCTTTTAGACGATATGTAATGAACAAGACTAACAACAATTCGATATCCGAGCAGATGGTTATCGGCGTGACGATGGGCGATCCCGCGGGCATCGGGCCGGAGGTTGTGGTAAAGGCTTTGGCTGATCCGGATATCCGCCGGGCTGCGAAGTTCATCGTCTTCGGGATGAACGAGCAGCTTTGCTACGCCGCCGACCGGGCGGAGATCGAGCCTTTCTGGGGCAGGCACCAGCACGAAAAAATCAGCAGAGATTATCCCTGTAAAGTTGTCGTAGCCGATTATGATGAGTATTCAGTCCCCCCCTGGATTAATGGTCCCAGCCGAGTCGCCGGCGAAGCCTCGATAAGGTTCTGCCTGGACGCGATTGACGCTGCGCGGGCCGGCATAATAGACGCGATGGTGACAGGTCCGATCAGCAAGACCAGCTGGAAGATGGCTGACGCAGAGTGGCCGGGACACACCGAAATGCTGGCTCATCGCTGCAAATCGAAACGAAAGGCGATGATGTTTACCAGCGGCCCATTAAAGGTGGCGCTGGCTACCATTCACGAGGCACTATTCGAGGTTCGCCACAAATTTAGAATCGGCTGCGTCTTCGAGGCGATAGACCTATTAAATGACGCGATGAAAGAATACTTCGGCCTGGAGAATCCCAGGATCGGCGTTGCCGCATTGAATCCACACGCGGGCGAGAACGGCCAATTCGGCGATGAAGAAGAACGAGTAATTTCGCCCGCGATTCTGTTAGCACAAGAGCAGGGAATAAATTGCTCCGGCCCCTTTCCAGCCGACACACTCTTTCTGCGAGCCGTGCGGGGCGAGTTTGACGCGGTGGTCGCGATGTATCACGACCAGGCAATGATCCCTGTGAAACTGCTCGATTTCGAAAACGCCGTAAATGTCACCATAGGCATACCGATAATAAGAACGGCGCCGGCTCACGGAACAGCCTTCGACATCGCGGGCAAAAATCTTGCCAACCCAAGCGGCATGAAAGCTGCCATAACTACCGCCATCCAAATGGCCGCCACGAAAAAGACAATAAATGCACAAGTACAACGAATAACCCCACGTCAAATGTGGGATTGAATAATCCCCCGTGAGAACCCCGCAATGAATTGCGGGGCTAAATATTTAGCCCGTGGTTTCACCACGGGTTTATGACCTACGGGTCGCCGCGGGTTTGCACTACTTTATGCAGACGAAACAGCAAATCCAGCAGTTGCTCGCCGAAGCGGGGGCGTTCCCTAATAGACGGCTGGGCCAGCACTTTCTGATCGACCTGAATCTGATGCGGCTGCTGATAGAGACTGCGCAAATTGAGGCCAGCGACGTTGTGCTCGAGGTCGGCTGTGGCACAGGCTCTCTGACCGAGGCTTTGGCCCAGCAGGCGGGCAAAGTCATCGCCGTTGAGCTTGACCGGATGCTCTGCACAATCGCTAAAAAACAGCTGGCTAAAACTGAGAATGTCGAGATTATCAACACAGATGTCCTTGAAAAGAAAAGGACGCTCAGCAGCACCGTGACCAGAGCGATTGAACTGGCCCGCCAAGAATGTACAGGTCGGCTCCTATTGGTTGCAAATTTGCCCTACAATGTCGCTTCGCCGGTGATACTCAACCTAGTGACGGGCCCCACAGCAGCGGACGCGGCCTGTGTCACCGTGCAGAGGCAGGTCGCTGAGCGAATGACGGCCGCACCCGGCAGCAGTGAATACGGCACGTTGAGCATTCTGCTGGCGGCAACCGGCGATGCAAAAATCATAAGAGTTCTCAAACCCGCCGTTTTCTGGCCTAAGCCGCAGGTCGACTCCGCAATGGTCAGGTTTGTCCGCCAAAACGAAAAGGTCAGCCGAATACAAGACATGAAACTATTCAGCCGGACGGTGAGTCTTTTCATGGGGCACCGCCGCAAAATGCTAAAGGCCTGTGCTAGACTGGCTCACCCCAAGACCGGGCATGTCGCCAACTGGCCCGCGATCTTTGAGCGGTGCTCCATCGACCCAACGCAGCGTCCCCAGCAGCTTTCTGCCGAAGATTACATCGCCTTGGATGCAGCAGGCCGCGCAGAGTAGATGCTGTCTCACTTCTAAGTGCCGTAGCTACAAGCACTTGCAGAGAGAAAAACCCCGAGTTTCACCGATGCCGAGTCCTGTTTTGTAGTAACGTCGGTGAGGAACAGCCAAAAGACTGATGAAGAACAGAGCCGCTGGTATTTAAATGCTTTAACTGCAAGTTTTAATGTTGCACGCAAATAAGATTTGCAGTATAATTTGCCTGGGTTAAAGTAGGCCAGCGGGGCAAAACAAGGCGATTGAGGGAACAGAAGGTTGTATTTGCGCATTCAACCACATAGAGAATGACGTACAGAGCGAGGAACAGCATTATGAGCAGACGCAAAGGGTTCACGTTAATAGAGCTTCTGGTGGTAATCGCTATCATTGCGCTGTTGATGGCAATGCTGATGCCGGCAATGCAGCGAGTAAGGAAGCAGGCCAACGGAGTTAGATGCCTGGCAAACCTGAGGCAATGGAACATTATCTTTGCCATGTACGTTGAGGAAAACAACGGCCAATTTCCAAGCGGGACAACAGCCCAGGGCTTTTGGTGGATAAGACAAATTGACCCCGCGCAGAGAGACTGGAGAAACCTGAAGATATGGTTCTGTCCGACAGCCACAAAGCCTTTGTACGACGAGCAAGGCAACGCAACGCGAAGATTCAACACGTTTGCAGCGTGGGGGATTTTTGGCGTCACCGATGCCGGTTTAGGCCCGCACGGTATAGCCGGCAGCTACGGCCTAAGTGGCTACGTCCTGAGCACCAAACCTGGAACTACCTTCGAAGGAGGCCGAAGAACTGACGACAATTGGAGAACTCCCCAGGTCTCAGGGGCAAATAATATACCATTGTTTATAGATGCCATGCGGTTCGACTTATGGCCGATACACCAGGATAACCCTCCGCAAGTCGAGGATATGGCCTGGGAGAGTAACAACCACATGAGGCGTTGCTGCATCAATCGACACGACGGCTTTGTAAATAGTTCCTTCTGCGATTTCTCCGCCAGAAAGGTGGGACTGAAGGAGCTATGGAGACTGAAGTGGCACCGCAGCTTTCCGTTAGATGCTCCGCTGCCGGTCTGGCCCGATTGGATGCAACGCTTTAAAGAGTACTGAAATACCGATTGCAAAACATGAGCAAGCCAAAAGGCTTCACGTTAATAGAGCTTTTGGTGGTAATCGCTATCATTGCGCTCTTGATGTCGATATTGATGCCGACGCTGCGACGGGCGAGAGAACAGGCCAAAATGATAGGCTGCCTGGCCAACCTGCGACAGTGGAATTTTGTCGCCTCGATGTACACAGAGGCCAATGCGGGCAAGTTCTGGGATTCTCAGCCAGGCACGCCGGCCTATTGGTGGCCCGTTTATATGGAGGACAAGTACAAAGATTGGAAGACGAACAAGATCTGGTTCTGCCCGTCGGCGATAAAGCCGATCCAAGACGCGAGTGGACGCCGAGTAGGATCGTTCAGTATCTTCAGTGCCTGGGGAATATTTACAGGCAGCGGGCTCGGACCCAACGGCATAGCGGGAAGCTATGGCATCAACGGCTACTGTCTGATACCGCGGACCGCAACGACATACGAAGGGGGTGTGTCTGTGCAGTATGGGTAGAAGACGGCCGGAGAAAAAGGCGCAAACCAAGTGCCGTGGTTCATAGAGGCCCTGCGTTTCGACCTGTGGCCGTTAGATACCCAAGGACCCGCTGCAAACGAGGTGGAGATGTGGACGGGCAATAACATGGGCCGGTGCTGCATCAATCGCCACCAGGGTTTCTTAAACGCCGCCTTTATGGATTGGTCGGTGAGAAAGGTTGGCGTTAAGGAGTTGTGGACTCTGAAGTGGCACAAGAAGTTCAACACTATGGGGCCCTGGACAAAAGCCGGTGCCGTCAGGGACACAGACTGGCCCGAATGGATAAGAAGGTTCAAAGATTACTGAGAATATAGATAGTAGACTGTTTCGCAAGCCGCTCGACTAAGCCAGCGAGTATGTCATTGCGAGGAGCGAAGCGACGAAGCAATCTACAAATAGCAGACAAGATCACCGCGGCCCGCTTCGCGAGCCTCGCGATGACAGGCTAGTAGGCTGTCATGATTGATTCTGTGACTTGTCATTCCCGCGAAAGCGGGAATCCAAAATTATTGGCGTCCTGGATTCCGCATCAAGTGCGGAATGACAACATAGCTAATCGAATTTGACAGACTACTAGAGTGTAGCAGCCGGTCTTTTTCGGCGGTGAGTAGTTATCGGGAAGGTTTTTTCGCTAAAACAAAGGGAGAAGCTGAATATGGATAAACGAAAAGCCTTTACCTTAATAGAGTTGCTGGTGGTAATAGCCATTATTGCCGTATTGATGGCGATATTGATGCCAACTCTAAGCCGGGCCAAAGAGCAGGGTAAGCGCGCCACGTGTCTGAGCAATCTGAGGCAGTTGACGCTGGCGTGGATGCTGTACGCCGACAACAACGATGACAAGCTCGTGAACGGCGATACAGGGGAGTACAGCATACATAATAACGAGACTCCCTGGGTGCTCAAAGACTGGGACCGAACCATGACCCTGAACCAAAAAAGAAACGCTATCCTGAACGGAGCCCTGTACCCGTATTGCGGAAATGAGAAGCTGTACAGGTGTCCGACCATTCGCATCCAGGAAGGAATACTGCGGACCTACGCTGTCGTTGATTCCATGAATTGCAAAAACTGGTCCGATATGGGTGCAGTGANNGAAGATTGGACATCCCTGAGCCGGCTTACCGATTCGTATTCCTCGATGACGGTGGGGGAGGTTTGGCTCACTTAGGTGGCTGGACGGTTTACGTCCGGGAGGAGAGATGGTGGGACCCGCCTCCAATACGGCACGGTGACGGGAGCACATTTTCTTATGCGGACGGGCATTCTGATTACGTGAAATGGAAAGACCCTCGCACCATCGAGTTTGGAAAGCGGGTGCCGCCAGTGGCTTTCTCGCCGGTACAAGCGGGCAATGAGGATATCCACAACGCCGCTGTGGCTGTGTGGGGTCAGGCAGCACGACATAATTAGGAGGCGCCGATCTATAACAAACTATCAGACACCTCGCCCTTTATGCAAAAATTGAGAGGATTCACGCTGTTAAAAGCAGGCCCGCGTTGTCGGGACCGTCACCCTCGGCGTCGGTTTCTAACGGGGTTCACGCTGGTCGAGCTTCTGGTAGTGATTGCTATTATAGCGCTACTTATGTCGATGTTGATGCCGGCGATGTCGCGGGTTCGAAAGCAGGCCCGCTCGGTAGCGTGCCGGTCGAATCTCAAGCAGTGGGGTACGATCTGGGCGATGTACACCGACGATAACAATAGCTTATTTCCAACGCGCAAGAGCCATTCCGGGCGTTGGATTGATGTGCTGTTCGACTACTATTATCGTGACCCCAAGATACGGTGCTGCCCGATAGCGAGAAAGATCGCCTTTCCACAATATCCGCCGGGCGGCAGCGGAACGCTGGAGATCGGCGGCGACGCAACCACGTCCTGGGGCAGATTGAGCCAGGACTCAGGTCGACCGGCGGGCACATGGGGCAGCTACAGCGTCAACGGATGGGTGTATGTAGCAGGGGAAGACCCTTTGTACGGCAAGCCCGCCAAATTCTTTTGGAAGACGCCCAACGTAAAGGGAGCGTCGGAGATACCGCTCTTCCTGGACTGCTGGTTCTGGTGCGGCTGGCCGGATGATACCGACACCCCGCCGGCCTTCGATGGCCAGAGGTGGGCGGGCGATGAAAATGCAATGAACCGTTTCTGCATCAACCGCCACGAACAGGCGATAAACAG
This sequence comes from Planctomycetota bacterium, assembly GCA_017885385.1. Lineage (GTDB taxonomy): Bacteria > Planctomycetota > Phycisphaerae > Sedimentisphaerales > Anaerobacaceae > JAFNGF01. Next base: position 1,163 of record JAFNGF010000391.1, on the reverse strand, counting down.
CGCCTTCCTCGATTACACCGTCAGAAAAGTCTGGCTCAAGGAACTGTGGCGGGTGAGGTGGAGCCGGCGGTTCAATGTAAACGCCGCGCCGCCCGCATGGCCGGACTGGATGAAGAATTTTAAGAACGATTAAAGTGCTCGATTAGAACGACATTATTTGATAAAATAGTCAAAAAGGTTTGTAAGGAATACTCTTATGGCTAAACGAATCTGCAAAAGCTCGCTCTATCGGCGGGGGTTCACGCTAATAGAGCTTCTGGTGGTAATTGCTATCATCGCGATATTGATGGCAATAATGATGCCAGCCCTGCAGCGGGTAAAGGAGCAGGCACAGGAAATGGCTTGTAGGGCCAACCTGAAGCAATACGGCCTTGCTCAGGCTATTTATACGGACGACTATGACGGCCGCTATCCCTCTGCGTGGACGTCCCTGGTCAAGGACGAAGCTCCCGTGGCCGGCTACCAGCGTTATTGCCGATGGCACGACCCGAGATATCCGGCTGACGGCCCATTCTGGCCCTACCTAAAGGAAGATAAGGTCCATCTGTGCCCATCGTTCAAAGTCCTTGCCAAATCCTACGGCCAGCAGCATCCCTATCACGTTGCTGCGAATCCCGTTATTCCCTACTACAGTTACAGCATGAACGGCTACCTAGGCTCCAAGGGAGGAGCCACAGGGGGCGGGGTTCTGAAATTATCCGACGTGACAAGACACCACGCCGAGGTCTTTTTCTTCGCTGAGGAGAATATGTGGCTGCGACCCGGCTGTAGCTGGGTGCTGAACGACAACGCCTTGTGCCCCGACGGCCGAGACTGGTTCGGCACTTTCCATAGTCGCCCAAGCGGAAACCTGAACGGCGGCACCTGCAACGTAGTATTCGTAGATGCACATGTCCAGGAGGTGCGCTCGGCTCTGAAAGAAAATCCCAGCGACAATACGGAAAAGGAGTTTGGCCAATTCGAGAAATACGGGTGGCCTCACAAAAAGCCGTACCAATGATGTAATGCCTTGCATCCTTGGTTAGTTTAAGAGTTTGAGTAATCAGATAATCGCGGTTTTGTGGCGGTGGCTGTGGCATTCAATGTTCACCGCTACCGGCAGTGACGCGATGTGGCACGGGGCGGTTTCCACCAACACCGCCAGCGCGGTGGTATCACCGCCG
>JAFNGF010000390.1 GCA_017885385.1 Planctomycetota bacterium | reverse complement strand
GGTTTGATCGTCAAATCAATAGCTCAGGACCCGTGGATAGAAGGGCCCACGGTGGATTTGCCCGGCGATGGATTGACACGTGTAACGATACGAATGAAATCCAATGCCGACGCCGGCGGGCAGCTATTCTACGGCAGCGCTTTTCGTGAGGAACAATCTGCCCGATTCACCGTGCAAAGCGATGGCCGGTGGCACGATTACCTTCTGGTGATTCGTGACAAGCTGGGCCCGGGCACACGTTTTCGTCTCGATCCCTGTGGAGGTGACGGCGAAGTAACGGTCGCCTATATCAAGGTCGAGACGATACCCAAAATGGTCGCGCCGGTGCTGCAAAAGCCGGAAAGAAAAACCGTCGGCAAGCTCATTTGCGTCAGATCAGAAACGCTGGAGCTTCAGCATTATAAAACCGGATGGGGCCGCTTCGTCATCAAAGTCGCCGGCGTGGAAATGGCAGCAGGATATGAAAAAGAGCCGGTCGGGCTTCTATTTGATGACCTGGCCGAATGGCTTAATCTTGCTGACGCAAATACAACATTTTACAGCAAGGGCGTAGATGAATTTACCTGCAAGGCGATTCTTAAAGATAGCGCCGGGGCAACGTGGCAGATACAAAGGCGTTTTAAGGCCGGCCAGCCGTCAGGGACACTTGTCGTGGAAACGGAGTTCAAAGTGGACGAAGATAGGGACGTCATCTATTTGCCCTGGCTGACGATTTTCCCTGGCCTGGGGACATTCGGGCAGCAGAAGTTTCAGGGACTATTCGCCGGCGTTGAGTATTTAGAGGATGAGCCAAGCAGCAGCGATGCCGACATCGAGACGCCGGAACATATCCGCCGGGCGCCCGACCCCATTAAAGCTACCTTTCCCCTTATGGCAATTGCAAATGATGGCAGGTATGTTGGCCTGATCTGGGAGCCGTCAGAAATGGCGGCGGCGACCTTCGATTCGCCCGACACGATTTATAATTCTGGCGCCCACGTGATGGCGGTATCAGCGCCGACGGTCGGGCAGATCCGCCTGGAAAACGAATTTTGTGCCCATACACCTTTTAAGCTCCTGGCAGATAAGCCCGTAAAGGCAACAATGCTAATAATTGGCGGTAAGGGCAAGACCGTTGTCGCAGCCATTAAGCATTATGTAGAACTAAAGGGTCTGGCTGACCTGCCGCAATTCGAAGGTGGCTTTGACGCGGCGGTGACTCTTCTCGCGCACGGCTGGCTGGATTCGCAGATAAACCAGGATTATCTTTTTAGGCACGCGGTTTGGGGCAACAGCTTTGGTCCGACTCCTGCCGCAGATGCGGCGATGTTCATCGACTGGCTGAGCACCTACGCCAAAGACGCTGAACTTGCCCGCAGACTAAGTGATGCTAAAAATCAAGCGCTGCGGAAAATCCCGCCGAGCCAGCCCTTCTCCAGTGCTGTCTCGCATGCGCATCTGCCAACATCGCCTTTTATTTTCGGCAGACTCGGCGAATATGTGCAGGCAAGATACAGCGAAGCGCTGCACCTGCTGGGGAGCTTCGATGAGGCGGGCATAAAACTCTATAGGTCCGGCGGAACCGACTATTCGCGGACTCATTTCGCAAAACATGCTAACGGTTTTTCGGGCGGCGACATGGTCAGGATTCTGGAAGGGGCAGCGCTGTCGGCAGATAAAGAACTTATCGAAAAATCGTTGGAGCTGCTTGATAAGCAGACGGGTTTGTACGCCGATACTGTTCCGCGCGGGGCGCAGACCTGGGAGGTGCCGCTGCACACGCCGGATATATTGGCCTCGGCCCACATGGTTAAGGCGTACACCCTCGGCTATATCATTTCCGGCAAGCAAGAATATCTTGAGCACGCCCGATATTGGGCCTGGACGGGCGTGCCGTTCATTTATCTTTATCCGCCGACATCGGCTCCCGTGGGCATCTATGCGACAATTCCCGTGCTGGGCGCGACCAACTGGCAGGCGCCATCCTGGTTTGGACGTCCGGTGCAATGGTGCGGACTTGTTTACGCGTCGGCTCTGCACCTACTGAGTCAGTACGATACGCAAGGGCCGTGGCAAAAAATCGCCAACGGAATTACGGCTGCCGGCCTGCAAATGAGCTGGTCTCTGGCCGATAAAGGACGGCAGGGTTTGCTGCCCGACTTTTTCGATTTGAACGCGCAGGCAGGAGCCGGCCCAGCCATAAATCCGGGGACAGTGCAGGCTCATTTGGCGGAGCTTTATGGCAAAGGCAAATTGTATGATATGAAGAAACTGGCCGATCGCGGCTGGTTCATCCACACACCTTGCACCATAAGTGACATTCGTGAAGACCAGGGTTCGGTGACGTTCGCGGTGGACGGCTGGGCCGAGAAACCTTATTACGTACTGGTATCCGGCGTTGAAAAACAGCCGGATCAGGTTTTAGCCCGCAGAATAGCTCAAGAATCTACCGAGGGGATTTCGTTCGAGACTGCGAAAACCGAGTTTAACCGCGACCAGAAACGCCTAATAATCAGCCTGCGCGGCAGGTCGGAAATTCAAATAAGATAACGAATTTAGACTGAGCGATTCTATTTTTAGACGCGGATTAACACAGATTTACACCGATTTTAGACATATTGACGGTGGTAAGCCCCTACTCGCATTTGAGCGATTTTGTTTTCGGCCCGAAGCCAAGATAAGTGGCCGTAAGCGTTGTCCCCACGGCCTTTTCAATGTCTTTATTGTGTACATGGTGTTATGGTGTTCTGCGTCTGCGGGCCCAGACCGGCAAAAATGGCTGGTACTTTCGATTCTATTGTGATATTATATTATGTAAGAGGCCCAACGATGTAACGCAGGCCATCAAGGATGAGAATCTAAGAATCATGGCTGTTCGATTTCACCCTCATGCCAAGCGTAGACGTGCAAAGGGACAGCGCTATGAAGTTTACTTATGACCCACGATGTAACATAGGTTGCATCCGTTTTTGTGAGAAACGGGCTGAGGTCGAATCGTTGAGGATAAGCGATGAGGTCGTGGTCGATGTTGCTCCGGATGGAACGCTCTATGGCATTGAGCTTCTAAATGCTAATGAGNNCCGGCGAACACACGAATCTGCCGCTAATGAAGGCCAAGACGGGGTAGGCAATAGACACCTCCTGTGCGGTTCTGTTTCTGGGACAATAAAAAGGGCTGCAAGTCCGGCGTTTCTTTTGGCGGACTCACAGCCCCATGCACTCGCGTACAAGACCCCTTCGTCGATTACGAGATACGAACTACGAC
>JAFNGF010000389.1 GCA_017885385.1 Planctomycetota bacterium | reverse complement strand
CGTTTTACCAGTCTCTTGCTTTCTGCGCCATACCGTCGTGGTTGTCGCGAAAGGCGTGATTCTCCGTCCGGGGCAGGTCTGGCGTAATCAAAGCCTTGAAGTGTCAGACGCTCCAGCGGCGCGTGGAGAAGCCGCTCAAGGGCGACTATCTTATCAGCATCGTCACTGGTCACAAAGGTAAGCGCATCTCCGTTTTTGTTAACTCTTCCGGTACGGCCGATTCGGTGGATATAGTCATCCGTACTTGCTGGCATATCGTAATTGATGACGTGGGAAATGCTCAAGACATCGATACCGCGGGCGGCGATATCGGTCGCCACCAGAATCTTGATCGAGCCGTTACGGAAACCTTCGAGCGCGGCTTGACGGCGGTTCTGGGGAAGATCGCCCTGCAGAGAAGTCACCTGATAGCCGGCTCTTAGCAGTTGCTGTGCCACGCGTTCGGCTCTGTGTTTGGTACGGGTAAAGACAAGCACCGACTCCATCCTGGTTCTATTTAGAATTTGCTTCAGCAAATTCGTCTTGAGGTGCTGCTGTACCGGGTACAGAGCGTGTGAGACCGTCTTTGCAGGTAACTGCAGGTCAACCTGCACCGTGACCGGGTCATGCAGGATTTCACGCGCCAGGCGCCGGACATCGTCGGGCATGGTAGCCGAGAAAAGCATTGTCTGGTGTTTGTGCAGGATGCACCTTAATATGCTGCGTACATCAGGCAGAAAGCCCATATCCAACATACGGTCGGCCTCGTCGATGACGAGGACTTCCAGATCCGATAGACTAATAGTCCCTTTCCAGAGGTGGTCAAGTAAACGGCCCGGGCAGGCCGCGACAATCTCAGCGCCGCTGCGCAGTCCACGGGTCTGCCGTTCCATGCTCACCCCGCCGTAGACAGAAATACTCTGCAATCCTGTTCTGCTCCCCAGTTTGTTGATAACCTCGCAGGTCTGCTCGGCCAGTTCGCGTGTCGGGGAGATTATCAGAGCCCGGACGCGTCCTCGAGGACCCGATCGCAGACGTTCCAAAATCGGCAGCACGAAAGCGGCCGTCTTGCCTGTGCCGGTCTGCGCCAGCCCAACGACATCACGCCCCTGCATTATCAGCGGGATAACCTGCAATTGGATTGGTGTGGGTACGGAATAACCGAGCGCACGTACACCGGCCATGATGCTCGGATCAAAATTAAATGCTTCGAAATTCATTAAACTCCTTGGTGAAATGCGAGTCAAAAGCCCGGATGATTGGTCAGATGGCTCAAATCGTTTGATATCTTCTTTTCCTCTTCTATTATTCGACCGATTGTTATTTCCGGTACGGGAAATTGCCGCCCCATCTTTATTTGAAAGGGGCAAGGCCGCGACAACATTGGAAACCCGGTTCTTCAGTTTTTTCCCCATGATGTTAGCGATTGCGGCTTGAGCTTTGGACTGTGCTGGCGTTTGAACAAATCCATATACTTGGACAGACCATTACCAATATGCTCATTGGTATTCTCTACCCAGCATTGCTTTGCTGGCGTAGCTGGCCCAGCTACCGGCCGGGCCATGATGCTGTGGTCTCTTGGATTTTCGGCACTGGGGACAACGCCTGGGCTCGTTGGTCAAACCTTTAGACGCAAAGAACTTTTGTTGCCCAGCGGTAAAAGTGAAGATAATTCCACAATCGGAACACTGAATCGACTTGTCCTGAAAACTCATTGGATGACCTCCTTTTTCAATATTTAGTTAGAGTCCCGGTCATCCAATACTTGATATGAATCTGAAAGAATCCTAAGAAGCTTGTAACAACCTAAACTTAAACTACTGCGGATAGTATACAGCAAAACAAAGCGGTGTGCAAATAGGTGTCCTTTTTCATGTTATTAGAGGCACATTGTCTGCTTGCGTTGTCGTTGCGGGCCGAGCGCTCAGCGCCGTGAGTGCTGGGCGAGGAATCTCTGAGGTTCTTCATTCCGCTTCGCTCCATTCAGAAAGACAGAAGGGGCCGCCGAGATTGCTTCGGCACCCTTCGGCGGAAGAGTGCATCGCAAAGACATAGGGGGGACGTGTCATCGCAAAGGCGGGGATAAACCCCGCCACTACATAGCTATTCGTTGGTTTAGCTGGCCCCAATGGAACTGTAGTGCGGCCTTTCAAGGTCCTGTAATGCCACCCGCGCACGAGGCTGAAGCCTCGTACTGGGATTGGCAGGGGGAGTTCACCCTGAGCGACGGGCAGAGATTCTTCGCTACGCTCAGAATGGGCATATTAATCAAAAATGTGTGATTCATTTAGGGACATAATAGATATACCAATTGAAATAGTTGCTGAGTTTTTCCTTGCTAAGACCGCGGTGTTGCCGATAGTGACTCTTAAGCCTGGAAAAGTAACTTTCCAGACCGTTAGTTGAGAAGGGGATCTGAGAGTCGTCGATATAATGAAACATATCCGGCAGAGCCCGCAGAAGCATGCTACGGGCGCGTTTAATATCACTGAATACTCGACCTCTCTCAGGCCGGTGGTCAATGCGGTAGCCGTATTGGCGTTCCCAGTCCGTCACGTCCTCGATGAACTTGTCACGGTCCGCCTGAGTAGTGATAGAGGTCACTCCAAGAAAGATATTCCTCAGCTTTCGGGCGTAGCTCGTCTTGGGAGATGCTCGGCACCAAGCCAGCCCTTGTCGTTGAATGTGGACAAGGCATCGTTGGATGACCACTTTAGGCCAGAACTTGCGCAGCACACTCATAACCTTGGGATTACCGTCAACTGTAAAGCTTCGCGGGCACAGTCCCTTACTCATAAGGTGATGAAAAA
>JAFNGF010000388.1 GCA_017885385.1 Planctomycetota bacterium | reverse complement strand
CATGAACCGGTCGAGCTGGGCTTCAGGCAGCGGATACGTGCCTTCCATCTCGATAGGGTTCTGTGTTGCAAACACAAAGAATGGTTCGCTTAGCTTGTAGCACACACCGGCAGCAGTCACATGGTGCTCCTGCATAGCTTCGAGTAAGGCCGCCTGTGTTTTGGGAGGCGTGCGGTTAATCTCGTCGGCAAGAATCATGTTGGCAAAGATCGGCCCCTTCACAAAAACCATCTTTCGCTCGGTTCCGCCGGGGGCGGACTGAAGGATTTCGGTGCCGGTAATGTCCGCGGGCATAAGGTCAGGTGTAAATTGAATGCGCTGAAACTTCAGGTTAAAAAGTTGTGCCAGCGATTTGACCAGCAGCGTCTTGGCCAGACCCGGTGCGCCGGTAATCAAACAGTGTCCGCCCGAAAGCACCGCGATGAGCAAATGCTCGATAACATCTCTCTGGCCGATAATCACCTTTGAAAGCTCAGCATCGATCCGCCCACGTGCCCCCCTGATTTGTTCGACGGCCCATCGTTCAAGTTCATACGTCTTAGTAGCCAAGGTCACCTTCCTTTCCTTGATTCTCGAAGCTCCAAACCCTGCCCCGAGCCCGGTCGAGGGGTCTGGTTGCAAGTTGATAGTGTGGCCCTTTTCGCCCGCAGTTCCCTCGGGAGGCCTCGGGACAAGTTTTGCCACAGCCCTGTCGTGAGCGAAGTCGAAGGAATCGAGCATCAGGTTCAATGTGTCATTGCATAGAATACGATATTGATCCCTAACGGATACGCTTTCTTCTCCGAGAACTCACGAAAGTACCACTCGTTCTCGCCCTCGCGTTCCCACCCGTCGCCAAGGTCTGTATTGTGACAGATAATAACCATCATCCGGCCTTTATCATCATAGAAGGCCTTGAAATGTGCTTCGCGTGCGTCTGGACGCTCCCAGGTGATGCCGTAAGCGCGCCCGGCCAGAGCAACACCGATGCTTGGGATCTGCGGTTTTTCCTTCAGCTCAAATACGGCGTGGAATATCGGGTGGTCCAACGCAAGCTCGACCGGTTCACGATCGCCAAATACGCGTTTGATCTCACGGTAGAAGTTATACCATTCAGCCTCACCCCAGAAATCGTCGACCATCAGAAACCCGCCGTTCAGCAGGTAGCGACGCAGATTCTTGACCTCTTCTTCGCTGAAGACGAGGCGCCCTGGCTCCACGATGTAGATAAACGGGTAGTCGAAGAGTCGCGGGTCGGTCAGCTCGAGCACCAGCCCGTTGGGGTCAACTTCCATCGAAGTCAATTGGTGCAGGCGATAGGAGAAGTTCAGATCGCTGTCGGGGTAGTCCGTTGCCCAGCCGCCACTACTTATGCCACGGCCAGAGACTCCGCCGAAGCGGCTTCGTCCCTCTCGCGAAGGCGGATAGCCGCGACCATACCTGCCACCATATTCGCGTGGGACCCCGCCTTGCGGGAACCCTCCGCTGTATCCGGACGAATACCGGATTCGCACAAATGTGAAGACATCATCAGAAAACTCCTTGTCGGGCTCCCAATTGGGCACAGGTCTCTGATCGGAATATCGCCTGGAATATCTCTGGGCGAACACGACGCTTGCTCCCACGCATCCTGCCATGAATAGAATAATTAACCACCTTGATTTTGTCATGGCATATCCTCCTGAATTGGCCTACTCCGCCGAAGCGGCTGCGAAGGCTGGATCGACAGCTCACTCTGGCCCCCGACTGGATCGGGCCTCGGCGTAGGTTTGCTTGATTCAGCAGGGACCCCGCTTTGCGGGAAGCTAGCGCTGCTGATGAGCTTCAACAATAGACGATGTGCCTGGCGGAAACGTGGGGCCTCGGCCAATGCCAGAAGGACGTACCTTTTCGCGGCGGCTGGATCCTTGTCCTGCATCAATCGCCCAAGACGGTAATAGATGTCGGCAGGATCGGCCGGGTCCAGCAAAAGCAGATGCCGGTATGATTCAATCGCTTGCCCGTCACGACCAAGCTCTTCATTGGCGCGGCCCAGCTGCCAATGCAGGCTCGGCAGTTGTGGGTAGACGGCCATGTACCTGTGACCATTTTCGACAACCTCCTGCCAGTTTTTCTCCTGCATGGCGATCTCCATCAGCCGGCCGTAAGCGTAAGTCGTATTAGCTGATATAATCGCCAGCTTGGCGAGCACATGGCGTTCTTGGTCGGTCTCGCCGAGGTTTCGGTGCGCTTCAGCCAGGAGCAGATAGCCGTTGTCATCCCCTGCGTATTGGGGGTACAGGACAATCAGTTTCTTGAGCGGCTCTTTCGCATCCTCCCACTTGCGGTCAGCCAGAAGATTCTTCGCATATAGGGTCAAGCCCCAGAAGTTGTTGGGGTGCTTTGCCAGCCATTCTGCCAGCGCCTGCCGATCGGTCATGTCGAGCTGTCCTTCCGTGGCACGGCCATCCTGGCCGTGNNCGGGCTGGAAGCCCGTGCCACCTCCCAGTCCACATCTGGGGCCAAATCTTCAGCACGCTTTCGGGCAAAGACCCTGAATTCCTTCTCGATCTCGGCAAGCGGCGCGGCGCATCTGGAGATGGCGGCGTTGATCTGTTCGCCCTTTGCCAGGTCGGCCAGGACCGTCTTGAGGGTTTTATAGCCAAACCGCTCAACCAGAAACTCCACCACCAGCGAGGACTCATAGTAGGCGAACTGCAGATGCATCGGGCTGGGCGGATTCAAAAATGCGGCACTGAGATTGCTAATTGGCGTCAGCTCTGCCCCAAGGACCATCTTACGGTACTGGGGGTTCATCTGTTGGCCCCACGTCGGATTCCGTTGCGACTCCTCGTAGACGGAAATCCCTTCGCTCAGCCAGCGAGGCATCTTATTGCGCGTCAGGTTCAGCGTTACGACGTGGCAGAATTCGTGCCACAATGTCGCTTGCCAGTTGAACCCCGATCCAGTCGGGGCTTTGGGGCTATTCGCCGTTATGACGTTGCCGAAGCACACGCCCAGAAAGCCGTCGCCACCGGGCAGCCCGAACGTACGCACCGCAAAATCCTGCTGTTCGGGAAATAGCTCCACGATGACAGAATGGCCTAATTCCAGGCCGTATTTCTCACACAACTGCGACTTAGCCTGCTGCAACAGGTCCACCACCATGTCACCGTAGAGCGCCGCCTCACGTTCATCCATGCGCACGACGAACTGGTTGCCTTGTAGCGTTTTGAAGGAAGATAGGTGGTCGCGCAAGTTGACAAGGTTGTAGGCCTGGACGTTGTACGCGTCCTGATTGTGAACCTCGTTGGCCATCGCCCAGCCTTCTTGCTCGTTACCGAGGCGAAGCAGATCTTGGGCCAACTGGATCTTCGCAGGCAGATAGTCAGGATCAAATTTCAGTGCCTGACGCTGGTACGCTGCGCCCTCGGCAAAACGATAGTCCTGAGATAGTTTTCTGCCGATCAGGTAATCCACCTGCGGATTGGTCGGCCAGTCCTTCAACGCATTGGCTCGAGTCTGTTCAACAGCCTTGGTATCGTTGGTCAGATGAGCTAAGACGCAACGGTATGCCCATGTCTCGGGGTGCCGAGGATTGACAGCCGCGGCCCGATCAAGGGACTTGCTCGCCGCAGCATAGTCTTCGCAATCAATTTGGTGTTCGGCCAGCAGCAACAAGGCAGGCATAAGATTGGGGTTCAGATAAAGGGCCGTATCTAATGATTTGACCATTGCACCGCGGTCACTATGGTAAAATGCCTTGGCCAATCCGCAGTGCATGTCCGGGTCGTCGCCGAAGCGCTGCAGAGCCTTACGATACTGGTTGGCAGCCAGCTCGTAATCTTGCTTGTCCAGTGCCAGCGACGCCGCCGCGAGATAGGCTTCGCGACAGTTGGGGTCATTCTTTAGGGCTCGGTTAAAAAACTGTTCGAGAACGATCCGAGGTTCACACCCAAGCAGCAGCACCGCCTCTCCAAGGGCCACCAGATCCGGCGGAGCCCAGAATTCAATTTCGATTGCACTGCCGAGCCGGTAGATTCTCGCCAGCATCTCAGAGGCAAAGGTTGCCCGGCCACAGTATTGATTTGCCGTATGTCCGAGCTTTAATAAGCGAATACTCACCGGATAATTTAGCAGGGTTGAGTCAATTTCCTTGGCGGCCTGGTCGTATCGCCCCAGTGCGATCAGCAGTTGAGCCATCAGAATTTGCCATTCCTCGCCGTATGCTCTGCTTTCAATGGCTTTCTGGGTGGACTCCAGGCATTGCATGTATTGGCCGCTTTTGAACTGTTTGCGAGATGCGTCAAGGCTTTGGGCAAATGCAGACCGGACCGATCCAACCGTGAATGCAAGACAGCCCGCCATTAAAATCGTAGGGACTCCGCCGAAGCGGCTTCGACCCTCACGCGAAGGCGGACAGCTATCCCGACAGGTCGGGATTCTTCTGGACCGTAGGGTGGGGCTTGCGTCCTTCGCAGTAGCTCTGCTACGGAGAATGGATGCCCCACCATTGCTTATCGGTGGGCTAAAGCCCACCCTATCAGGATGTTGCAGCGGCATCACCTATTTTCCTTGGCGCGAGCTATAAGCGCAGACCCTTCCTGTTCGACTGCCTCAGCAGGTAAGACGCGCTAACGTGGGCTTTTATTGCAGTTCGGTCTCGAGGACGTTGTTATTTTCTTGCCCCGAGCAGGGGGGCTGCTCGCCCTGCGCAATTTGGCCCGAAAAGACTGTTTGACTTGGCTGGCCTCGCTATAATAGGCTGCGGACAGCCGGGGCCCTGAGCGAAGCCGAAGGGTCTGCCGGGTGGGCATATTTCGGCCCATTGGAGAGGGCCAGTTCCCTCGACAGAGCTCGGGACAAGCCTGGTTGACCCCGATAAAGTCGGGACATGGTTCGACGGAGGCTATTTATGGATGTGACGGTTACCTTTACTGTCAACGGGCAAGAGAAAACGATCACGAGCGACCCGCAGCGCCCTCTTCTCGATGTCCTGCGGGAGGAGCTGCACCTGACCGGTACTAAATACGGCTGCGGCGAGGGCCGCTGTGGTGCGTGCACGGTCCTGATGGATGGCCAGCGTGTCCTGTCCTGTGTCACGCCTGTGGCTCAGGCCGATAAGCAGAGGATCACGACGATTGAGGGACTGGCTACGGGCGGTTCCCTGCATCCCGTTCAGGAGGCCTTCCTGGCAGAAGGGGCGATGCAGTGCGGCTACTGCACACCGGGAATGATTCTGACGTGCGTAGCGCTACTTGCAAAGAATCCTAAGCCTACCGATGAAGAAATTGCCGAAGAGATGAATGTCAACCTGTGTCGGTGCAACGGATATGTGAAAATCCTGAATGCCGTTCGTCGCGCCGCAGAGAAGATGCAGAGGTAAAAGCTCATGATCAGAGATATCTTAGCCAAGACGTTCTCCACAGGACACCTTACGGCGGAACCACAGCGCTCGGAGCCGTTCGATGAGCCGGGATGTGAGGTCGATCCCCCTGCTTCCGCAGGGGCAAGCCTGTCCTCGCGAAAGCGGGGAACTCGGCTCGGGACAGGGCTAAGCCGACGTGCCTTTGTCCAACTGCTCGGTACGGGGCTTCTTATCACGGTAACCGAAGGTGTCTCTGTCGCTCGGCAATTTGGCGGCCGCGGCAGCCGCGAGTCCGCCACCGTGGCGGCACGACTCCACATCAACCAGGATGGTACAATCACAGTGATGACCGGCAAGGTCGAGGAAGGCCAAGGACCGCGAGCACAACTGACGCAGGCAGCCGCTGAAGAGCTGCGAGTCGCCGTTGACCGGATACGCCTGATCATGGCTGATACGGATCTCGTGCCTGATGACGGCATAACCGCGGGCAGCAGGACGACTCCATACACTGTGCCCGCTGTCCGCCAAGGCGCCGCAACCGCCCGCGAGCTGCTGACACGTCTTGCCGCCAAGCGATGGAATGTAGACAGCAGCACCTTAGACGTACACAACGGGACTATTACGCACCGGGAGACGAAGCAGACTATCAGCTACGCGGATCTGGCCAAGTCAAAGGACGTTGCCGAGGCCTTCAAACAAACGGTTCCCGTCGATGTCACTCTCACGCCGGTAAGCCAATGGGAAGTTCTCGGCACTCCAGTTCCCAGGCCGAACAGCCGGGACCTGGTCACGGGAGCACATCGTTTCCCTTCGGATATCGTGCGTCCAAATATGCTCTACGGAAAAGTCCTGCGTCCACCCTCTTATGGAGCCACGCTTGAGTCAATCGATCTGTCTGAAGCCCAGGCCATGAAGGATGTAGTGGTCGTCCGTGACGGTCAGTTCGTGGGCTGCGCTGCGCCGTCATCGTTTCGTGCCGGCCAGGCTCTGGAGGCCGTTGCCAAAACCGCATCCTGGAAAACATCGCCTCATCCATCGAGCAAGGAGATATTCTCTTATCTCAAGGAGCATGCTCGCGCAGGCCGTCCCAATACGCGAGGCTCTGTTGAAACAGGACTTGCCGAGGCCAGCAAGGTCCTCAGCGAAACCTATGAAGTGGCGTACATTCAGCATACTCCAATGGAGCCCAGGGCGGCGGTGGCGGAGTGGAAAGACGGTAACTTGACCGTATGGACGGGCATCGATTGGCCTCAGCGAGCGCAACGGGACTTAGCCAGCACTTTTCAGATCCCGACCGAGCGGGTCCGCGCTATTGTGCCTGATATGGGCAGTGGATTCGGCGGCAAACATAGCGGCGAGGCGGCGGAAGAAGCGGCTCGATTGGCCAAAGCCGCTGGCCGCCCGGTGGCCGTGCACTGGACACGAGCCGAGGAGTTCACCTGGGCTTATTTCCGCCCGGCAGCGGTCATCGAATGCCGGGCCGGCTTGGACGCGAAAGGCTCGATCATCGCCTGGGAATTCACCAACATCAACGCCGGCGGCGCCGCGATTGACACGCCGTACAATATAGCCAACACCAGGATCCAGTCTGTGAGTTCCGACTCTCCCTTGCGCCAGGGCGCGTACCGGTGCCTTGCCGCGACGGCCAACAACTTTGCCCGTGAGTCGTTTATGGATGAGCTTGCCGCCGCAGCAGGGGCTGATCCACTTGCCTTCAGGCTCGCCCATCTGGAAAACCCGCGCATACGAACTGTCCTCGAGACCGTTGCGAAACACTTCGATTGGTCAACACGCAGGAAGAAGGTCACGGCTGAGATAGGGGTGGGGCTGGCCTGCGGAACAGAAAAGAATTCCTGTGTGGCTGCGTGTGTCCAAGTGGGTATTGATCGCAAACGGGGCGAGATCAAAGTGCATGAGGTGTGCGAGGCTTTTGAATGCGGCCCCATTCAGAATCCAGCCAACCTGCTTTCTCAGGTGCAAGGCTGCATCATCATGGGCCTGGGCGGTGCACTGCGCGAAGAGATGGAATTCGAAAACGGCAAGATACTGAACGCCAGCTTCGCGAGGTATTTAGTACCAAGGTTCAAGGATGTTCCTAAAATCGATATTCATCTGATCAACAAGAGCGACATTCCCTCGGCCGGTGGCGGTGAGACACCCATTATCGCGATTGCCCCTGCCATCGCCAATGCTGTTTTTGCCGCCACGGGCGTGCGCATCCGTTCTATGCCGATCCGCGGTGGCCAACCCGCCCTGCGGGCGACCCCTGCTGGTGCAGGGGCCGCGAAGGCATCGCCGTAGGGTATGCAGATTTCTGCATACCATTTGCGGAATTTGGCGGTATGCGAAGCATACCCTACCGAGCCGTTCGGCATTGCAGGCTTACCTCCGCAGCATGCAGGCCATCAGTGGTTGCGGTGATGTGCACGCGGCGGGCCCCACCCTCTTTGGCTCGCAGTATCAGCATTGCCTTGCCGAAAAAGAGTTTGCGGCTGTCTGCCTGGAAAGGTTCGAGAGAGAGGGGATTGCCGTTGCCGACAGCGGCGATCTCGGCCGGGCCGTCAATTTCGAAGCGGATGAGATTGTCCGCCAGTGGACAAAGCGTGCCGGATTCATCGACGGCCTCGACCAGGACGAAGCACAGGTCCTCACCGGTCGCGGCAAGTTCGCTGCGATCCGGCGTCAGGCGAATCGCCGCGGGCTCGCCCGCCGTCCGCATCACCGCTTGGCCGATCTCCTTGCCGTCCTTGTAGGCGACGGCCCTGAGCTCGCCCGGCTCGTAAACAACGTCATTGAAACGCAGCCGATACCTGTCGGTCACGGCATAGTAAGAGGTATCCACTTTCTCTGGATAGACTCCGAATTCGCGTATGCTTGCCCACGATCCTTCCTGCAACTGTGAGAATTCAATCCGCAGGAATCTCGCTTTTACATCCACTTCGTGGCCTATGCAGGTGCCGTTGCCCGACCAATCGTTCTTGGTTACGATGGTTTGCCATGCCGAACCATCGGTCGAGACGTCAATACGATACTGGTAGCCCTTTGCCTCTTTCTCGAAATCGATACTCACATAACGTACCGGCTGGGCCTCCTCCAGATCGACCTGCCACCATTGCTCGACAGAGCCATCGGACGCGCACCAGCGAGTAAAGCGATTGCCGTCGTTGGCGTGGGCGATCATATTTCCCTTGTCCGACTCCTCGTACCCGGACTTGGCGGGCTTGCCCTTTGCGAGGCTAACCGGCTCGTTGCTCCGGCTAATTTTCGTTCGACGACCGAGTGACTTGCCGTTCAGGAACAGCTCGGCCGAGTCTCCGTTGGTATAGACGAAAACGGGCACGTTCTTTCCTATCCGGTCGGGCCAGTTCCAGTGCGGCAGGATGTGCACAGTTGTTGTTTCCGGCCGCCAATAGCTCCGGTACAGAAAGAAGCGGTCCTTGGGGATGCCGCAGAGGTCCACAATCCCAAAATATGAGCTTCGTGCCTCCTGGTTGAAAGGTGTCGGCTCGCCGAGGTAGTCAAAGCCCGTCCACACAAATTCGCCGGCCACGAAACGGTCGGCTTCCATCAGCTGAAACTCGACATCCGGAATGTCCGACCATCTCGCCGAATTAAGGTCGTAGGAATCCACCTGCAAACCTCTGGAATACTGCGTCTTCTCTTGCGGCAGCGGCAACTCGTAGAACCCGCGTGTGCTCAGAGCAGAGGCTGACTCGCTGTAGATTATCGGTTTATCGGGGTAGCGCTGCCTGGCGTTGGCGTAACGCCGGGCGTAGTTCCAACCTGTTGCGTCCAGACTGTCCAGAACCCCCTGGCTCACCCCGCTCGGAATGAAACAGCCCATCCCCACCGGGCGAGTGCCATCGTGCTCGCGGACCACGTCACCCAGGAACTTCACCAGCTCGGGCGCGTTGCCGCTTCTGTTTGTTTCAATGTCTGCTATTTCATTGCCGATCGACCAGAGAACAACACTTGGGTGATTGCGGTCTCGCATGACGAAATTGCGAAGCTGTCTCTGGCCATGCTGCTCCATCGGCTGGGCGCCTCTGGGGCGGTCGGCAGTGTCATCCCATTTATCGAAGCATTCGTTCCATACAACGATGCCCATGCTGTCGCACAACTCGAGCACCTCCGGCGCCGGTGGATTGTGGCTCGTGCGAAGGGCATTGACGCCCATATCGCGCATGATTTCCAACTGCCGCTCCATCGCCCGGCGATTGAACGCTGCGCCCAAGGGCCCGAGGTCGTGGTGGAGATTCACCCCGTAAAGCTGTACACGCCGGCCGTTGAGATGGAACCCATCATCGGCGGTAAAACAAAATGTGCGGATGCCGAAGGCCGTAATATCGGCGTCAACAACCTTGTCGCCCATCCGAACGATTGTCTTAGCGGCGTACAACTTCGGGCNNGCCGGGATGGTTTCGCTCTCTTTAACGGCGGCGGCTTGTCGGCCGTCGCCGTCCAGCAGCACAACCTCGACGCTAACCTTTGATTCGGTATCCAGGTAGTTTTCTATGGTCGAGCGCACGCGGACCGTTGCCGAGTTGTTGCTGACTTCCGGCGTGGTCACAAATGTCCCCCAGTGTGCCACGTGCACCGGTTCGCAGATTGTCATTATCACCTTGCGGTAAATGCCGGCGCCGGGATACCATCTGGTTCCGTGCCTTCGGGTGTCGGCCCGAACGGCGATAACATTGGCTTGGCCGAACTTCACATAGGGCGTGGCATCGACGCGGAACGACATATAGCCGTAATCCCACTCGCCGGCTAGTTGGCCGTTCACATAAACCTTCGGGAACGCCATCACGCCGTCGAAATCAAAGTACACCCGCTTGCCTGTATCCGCTTTGTTCAGGGTGAACGTCTTTCGATACCAGCCCACACCTCTCCATGGCAGTTTGCCGGCATATCCGTTTTCGCTGGGATTGAACGGCCCCGAGATCGCCCAGTCGTGCGGCAGACGCACCGCTGTCCACGCCGAGTCGTCGAAGCTTGTGGTGAGCTTGTCGAATCCATCCGTCGCCTCGGCCCCATCCTGATTCCCCTTTGCGAACTTCCAGTCACAATTGAAGTTGGCTACGGCACGTCCGGCCGAACTCGAGCTTGTCAGCGTTGACTGCCCCGCAGTGTTTGCTCCAGCCATTCCCGAACTTTTGCATCCAAGAGCGAGTACCGACATCACCATCGAGATCGCTGCTATTGACAGGGTTGTTCGATGATTCATGCGCTTATCTCCATTCATCTACTATTTATTGCCGTCCGTAATCCCGATTACCCATCCCTGGTCGGGATCCCTGATCGGGATCGCCGGCTATTTCCGCATGCTTACGACACCGGCCGACCAGCGAGGCAGGGTGAAATGAACCGCATTGTCGTTGACGCGGACATCCGCGTCCGCGGGTTTAACCGCATCAGGTTTGTCCAGGGAATTGCGAGCAGTAAGCGCATCCGGGGCAACGAGCCTGAAGTCCGGTTTTGACGGCTTGAATTTTCCCTCTACGTTCAGTTGCACATCGACGGTCTCGCCGGTTGGATTGACGACTTTGAAGTAGAGGTATTCTCCGTTGGCC
The DNA here is from genome assembly GCA_017885385.1 of Planctomycetota bacterium. GTDB lineage: Bacteria > Planctomycetota > Phycisphaerae > Sedimentisphaerales > Anaerobacaceae > JAFNGF01. The sequence goes on along the minus strand of JAFNGF010000388.1, from coordinate 977 downwards.
GATTTCGTGGCCACGGCATTTAGACCTCCGGCGTCACCTGTTGTCTTCAGAAGCTTCGACGCGTAGTGCTCTCGCCAGAGCTTCATCACCACGTAGTTGGGCGCAGGATACCATGTGCGATGGTCGAAGTTGATGAATGCGTTGTCCCAGGAGGATGCGGAAACGTGGCGGAGGAACAGGGCCGGGCCGCCCATGGTGAGGATATCGGAGCATCGCTCAAAGGCGTTGAGCAGCCCGCCGCAATAGAGGCCTGTCCGCCAGTCGGTGCTCTGGGCGTTCCACTCGGAGACATAGATTTTCAGGTTCGGGTTGCTTGAGGATTTGATGATCCCGCCGAGCTCTCGGAAGAATGCCTCGTAGTTGCGCGGACCATCGGTGAATCGGTCGGGGTTTTCGTAGTGATGGATGCTGATGTAATCGAGGACGTCGGCGCACCGTCCAATTACGGTGCGGTTGTACGGCATGCCGTTTGGGTTGTTCCTTCCCATTCCGCCGCTTCCGCAGGCGAGCAGCTTTATTGATGGGTCGGCCTTTTTCATCAGGGGGGCGAGCCTGAGGACCTCTTCGGCGTATTGCGGGGCGGGTGTGTGCCAAGTCTCGTTGTCGATTTCCCAGAACTTGACGTTGTACGGCCTGCGGTTGCCGTTTGCCGCGCGGACTTTGCCCCACTTGGAGTCAGCCGGACCGTTGCAGTATTCGATCCAGTCGAGGATGTCCTGCGTGTAGTCGTGGGTGTCGGCGTCACTGTTCCAGCTTTTTGAGCCGATATTTACGACAATCAACGGCTCGGCACCGACGGCGCGGCACATTCTGACAAATTCGTCGGTTCCGAAGCTGTAGACGTCGAGGTCGTCCCAGATTTCGCGCGGGTGGGGCAGTCTCTTGTGCTGCGGGCCGATTCCCTTCTTCCACTGATACGAAGAAGCGAAGCAGCCGCCGGGCCATCGAATGACGGGGGGCTTGAGGTCCGCGACAGC
>JAFNGF010000387.1:16247-16437 GCA_017885385.1 Planctomycetota bacterium | reverse complement strand
TCCAATCGTCCCGCCGCCCCGACCGCCGTAGCAAGACGCGGGGGCAGGTCCCCCCGCGTTTTTTACCACAGATGATTTCGTTGTACGATTTCTCCGTTCCCGTGGTGGTGCTGCAAGAGTATAATGCAAGTAATGAGGAAAACCGTGTTAATTTGCGTGCTGCTTTTCGTTTTTTGTGCTGGGTCGAATC